>DASQCL010000207.1:0-5950 GCA_035634715.1 Solirubrobacterales bacterium | reverse complement strand
AACGTTTCGCAGCTCGTCTGGGCCAATCTGGGCGCCATCAATCGCGGCCGGTAGGCGTCGCGGCGGCGCCCACCCGCATCTGCTGGCGGCTAACCGAACCCCTTAATGGTGGGTTGACCACGCCAAATTAGGCGGCCGTTCCCCCTAGGAGCGCCGCCCGCCTGCTGAGACCTTTCCCCGGACTCGTTCACCCGACTTCGAGGAGAGGCTCATGTTCAAGGCATTCCGTCCCATCAAGCTCCTGCCGGCCATCGCGGCCGTCGCCGTCGTTGGCGCCTTCAGCGCGCCGGGCGCGTCGGCGGACTCGCCACCGACGGTCTGGCTCCAGAACGGCGTGCTGTCGTTCACGGGAACCGCCACCAACGACTACGAGTCGGTGAGCCAGGTGGGCTCCCAGCTCAAGATCAACGTCAAGAACTGGCCGGCTGCCAACTTCTCGGCGAACTGCACCGAGGGTGGCGGACAGGGCGACTGGGTCGTGACCTGTCCGGCGGCCGGCGTCAACAAGCTGACCTTCGACGGTCAGAGTCTCCACGACAGCTTCATCAACAACACGAACATCCCCTCCGAGGCCCACGGGGGCCCCGGCATCGAGGTGTTCAAGGGCGGGAGCAACACCGACGTCTTCTACGGCGACGGTGATGCCGACCAGCTGTACGGAAACGGTGGTGACGACGTCATCGACGGCGGCACCGGAACCGACACGCTGAGCGGCGGCACCGGCACCGACGTCGCCAGCTGGTCCGACGCCACCAACTCCGTCAACGTCTCGCTTGACGGCGTCGCGAATGACGGCACCGCCGGCGAAAACGACAACGTCCCGAGCGACGTCGAAATCGTTCAGGGCGGCCCGTATGCGGACAACCTGTCCGGTGGCAACGGCAACGACACGATGCTCGGCGGCGGCGGTCCGGACGACCTCCAGGGCTGGGGTGGCGACGACACGCTGAAGGGCCAGGACGGTAACGACACGCTCCACGCCAACTCCGGTGCGGACGTGCTCGACGGCGGCGCCAACACCGACTCGCTGAGCTACGCCGGCGTCGGCCAGTCGGTCTACGTCTACCAGGACGGCCATGCCAACGACGGGATGCTGGGCGAGAACGACAACGTCACCAGCATCGAGAACCTCACGGGGTCGCAGTACAACGACGACCTCCAGGGGACTCAGGGCGACGACGTCATCGACGGCAACGGCGGCGGCGACAAGATCGACGCGTTCTTCGGCGACGACACCATCTACGGCGGTGACGGCCCGGACAACATCATCGGCGGGCCCGGCATGCCGGCCGACTGCGGCAACAGCGGGTGCACGAAGTTCGACACCGACACCGTCTGGGGCGGCGAGGGCAGCGACACGATCGACTACTCGTCGCGTGACGAGAACCTGACGATCGCGCTCGACGGTTCTCAGAAGTCCGGCGGATTCATGGAGAACGACGATCTCCACCAGATGGAGAATGCCAACGGTGGGTCCGGCAACGACACCATCTACGGCAACGACGCTCCCAACTCGATCACCGGCGGCGCCGGCGGCGACGGGATGGTCGGGCACCAGGGCAACGACTACCTGAGCGGAGGTCCCGGCAACGACTTCCTCGACGGTGACGCCGGTAACGACTACATGGTCGGCGGCGAGGACGACGACCGCCTGGAGGCCGCGGGCGGCGACGACTCCCTGTACGGGGCGACTGGGCGTGATCTGGTCAGCTACGACGGCGCGACCAACGGCGTCACCGCCCACATCGGCACCTCGGGCAACGGCGTCCCTGGTGAGAACGACATCATCGGCAAGGATGTCGAGGGCCTCGAGGGCTCGAGCCACGCCGACGAGCTGTACGGCAACGGCTGGGGCAACACCCTCATCGGTGACGGCCAGGCCGATCTGCTGGTCGGCTACGGCGGCGCCGACACCGAGCAGGGCGGGCCCGGCCCCGACACGCTCAAGACCGCAGGCGACGGGGTCAAGGACACCTCGTCATGCGGCAACGGCGTCGACGTGGCGAGCGCCGACCAGATCGACACCGTCGGCGGTGACTGCGAGACGATCAGCAAGAACTGACGCTCGCAGAGAGAAGACGATGGATGCAACGAGACCCCGGCGAAAGCCGGGGTCTCGGCGTGTCCACGCTCAGCTCCGCAGATATGTCAGCACGGCCAGCACACGCCGGTGGTCCTCCCCAGTGGGCGCGAGCTCCAGCTTGTTGAAGATGCTCGTGACGTGGCGCTCGACCGCGCGCTCGCTGATGTAGAGCTCGCCGGCGATCGCCCGGTTCGTCCGGCCCTCGGCCATCAGGCCCAGCACCTCGCGCTCCCTGTCGGTCAGCGCGTCGAGCGGGTTCTCGTCACGCGAGCGCCCGAGCATCTGCGCCACGACCTCCGGGTCCAGCACCGAGCCGCCAGCGCTGACTCGCTCGACCGCCTCGGAGAGTCGCTCGACGTCGGCGATCCGGTCCTTGAGCAGGTAGCCCACCCCCTCCGCCCCGCCGGCCAGGAGCTCGCTGAGGTAGCGGTCCTCGACGTATTGCGAGAGGAGCAGAAGGCCCACATCGGGGAGCTCCTCGCGGATCACAAGCGCTGCGCGCAGCCCGTCGTCGGTGTTCTCCGGGGGCATCCGGACGTCGATGATCGCCACGTCCGGCTTGTGCGCGCGGACCTTCCGCAGCAGGTCCTCGGCGTCGCCGGCCTGGGCGACGACCTCGATTCCCGCCTCGGTGAGCAGCCGGACGGCGCCCTCCCGCAGCAGCACGGCGTCGTCGGCGATCACGACGCGCACGGGATCTCCGCTCGCAGCACCGTGCCCTCGCCCGGCGGGCTGCTCACGTAGAGCCGCCCGTCCAGGGCCGCCAGCCGATCGGTCAGGCCGCGTATGCCGCTGCCCCCATTCGCCTCGGCGCCCCCGGAACCGTCGTCGCGAACCTCGACTCGCAGGTGGTCACGGAGCCTCACCACCTCGATGTCGACATGGCGTGCGGCCGCGTGGCGGGCGGCGTTCGTGAGCGCCTCGGCGACGGTGAAGTACGCGGCCGCCTCAACCGCAGCCGGGAACCGGGCGTCCGGCACCGCCACCAGCCGGGTCGGGATGGTGGACCGGGAGGCGAGCGACTCGAACGCCGGCCGCAGCCCACCCTCGGTGAGCGCGGCCGGGTGGATGCCCCTCGCGAGCTCGCGGAGCTCGCTGATCGCCGCGGCCAGGTCCTCGAGCGCTGCGTCGACCAGCTCGCGGGCCTGGGCCGGATCGGCGTCGAAGCGCTCCCTCGCCATCCGCAGGTCCAGCGAGAGCTCCACGAGACGCTGCTGAGCGCCGTCGTGGAGGTCGCGCTCCAGCTGCCGCCGCGAAGCGTCCGCCGCCTCGACGATCCGCGCTCGCGACGCCTTGATCTCGGCCTCGGCGGCGCGGCGGTCAGTGATGTCGCGGAGGTACCCGGTGAACGTCGGAGGGCCGGGCACCACGATGCGCGTGATCGTGAGCTCCACCGGGAATGTCGAGCCGTCGGCCCTCATGCCCGTGATCTCGATCCGCCGGTCCAGCACCGCCCCCTCGGCCGTCTCGAGGTAGCGCGCCAGGCCCTGGCGATGGCGCTCGCGGAGCTCGGGCGGGATGATCAGCTCCGCCATGTCGCGGCCCACGGCCTCGTCGACCGTGTAGCCGAAGGTCCGCTCCGCCGCCGGGTTGAAGTCCACGACCCGGCCCTCGTGGTCCATTGTCACCACGCAGTCGAGTGCCGCGTCCAGCATCGCGCGGTGCCGTGCCTCGTTGGCGCTCAGCTCCTCCGCGTCCCGGCGGCGCTCAACCGCCTGTCCGACCTGATCGCCGAGGATGGACATGGTCGCCAGCAGCTCGGAATCGAGCTCGCGCGGCTCGCCGGTGAAGAACTCCATGACACCGAGGACGCCCCCGGCGCTGCGAATCGGGAAGCAGAAGCCGGCATGGAGCCCGGCCCGGCGCGCCTCCGCGGCCCTGGGGAAGTTCTCGTCCGCCATGACATCGGAAACCCAGGCGGCCTCGCCGGTCAGCCAGACGCGTCCGGGGAGGCCTTCACCGGGCGCAAGCGACATCTCCCTGCTGATCCGCTCGAACTCCGCCGCATCAGAGTCCGGAGCGTGCCAGAGCTCGACGCAACGAAGCGCCTCGAGCCCGTCCGGTGCCGGCTCCCATACCGCCCCCAGGCGCCAGCCGAGGTTCTCTGCGATCACCCTCAGCGCCCGCGACAGAGCGTCACGCGGATCGGCGGTCTCAGCCAAGCTGCGGGCGACGGCGCGCTCCGTCCGGGGAGAGCTGATCATCAGGCCTCAATCATGCACCCTCCCGCGGGCGCCACCAAATATCCGGCTAGGCGAGCAGCTCGGCGAGCGCCTGCCCGGACAGCTCCGCCTTCGGAACGAACCCACGGGCCCCGCAGCGAGCCACCCGGTCGCCGTAGTCGGCCGGGTCGTGCGTCGACGTGAGGATCACGGCGGGCGGGTCGGGCTCACGGGTCAATCGCGCCGCGACCGAGAGGCCGCTCATGTCCGGCAGCTCCACGTCCAGCAGGACCACCGCGGGCCGGTGTTGGCGAGCGGCTTCCACCGCCGAGCGAGCGTCGGTCGCCTCGGCCACCACAGCGAAGCCTGACGCCTCCAGCCACCGCTTGGCCCGCGAGCGAAAGCGCGCGTTGTCGTCGACGATCAGGACGGTCCCGGGCATGGCAGCAATCATCGGTGAACGGAGACGCCCGCGCGATGGGGTTAGCCACAGGAGGGGCGTCGGTTTTCCGCCAGGGTCTATATGCGACCAGCTTCGAGCAGCCGGCGCAGGAAGCGCTTCGTCTCCGGCCGCTCGGGGTCGACCAGCACTTGGTCAGGCGGGCCGAGCTCGAGGATGCGTCCCTCGTGCAGGAAAGCGACGTGGTCCGCCACCTCGCGCGCGAAGCTCATCTCGTGGGTCGCGATCAACATGGTCACGCCCTCCTGCTTGAGGTCGCGAACCGCCTCGAGCACCTCCCCCACCAACTCGGGGTCGAGCGCACTGGTCACCTCGTCCAGGAGCAGGGCTCGCGGGCGACCCGCGAACGCCCGTGCGAGCGCCACCCGCTGCTGCTGCCCTCCGGAGAGGTCGTCGGGACGCTCGTCCTCGCGGCCGGCGAGGCCGAAGCGGTCGAGCAGCCGCCGTCCCCGCTCGCGCGCCTCGTCCTTCGACGCACCGTGCGCGTGGCGGTCCCCGAGCACGATGTTCTCGAGCGCGGTGAGATGCGGGAAGAGGTTGTACGCCTGGAAGACGAGACCGAGCCGGCGCCTGACGGACACGCTGTCCACCGACGGATCGGTGATCACCTCCCCGTCGAGGAAGACGTCGCCGTCGTCGATCTCCACCAGCAGGTCGATGCAGCGCAGGAGGGTCGACTTCCCCGAGCCGGAGGCGCCGATCAGCGCGACTGCCTCGTGTTCGGAGACGGTCAGATCGACGCCGTGGAGGACCGCGTTCTCGCCCCAGGCCTTCGTGACCCCCTTGATCTCCAGCACGGGGCCGCTCATACGGTCGTCCCCCCCACGCCCCACCGATCGAGGATCCGGGCCAGCGGGATCGTCACGCACAGGTACAGCAGGGCGGCCCCCACGAGCGCCGTGTAGTTGAACGTCGAAGCGGAGATGATCTGCGCCTCCCTGAACGCCTCGATTACTCCGAGAATGGAGACGAGCGCGACGTCCTTCTGCAGCGCGATGAAGTCGTTCAGGAGCGGCGGCCCGACGCGCCGCACGGCCTGCGGAATGATCACGTGTCGAAGCGCTTGGCCCTCGGTGAGCCCGATGGCGAGCGCGGCATCGCGCTGGCCGCGATGGATGGACCCGATACCGGCCCGGTACACCTCCGCCACGTAGGCGCTATAGGACAAGGTGAGCGCGATCCCGCCGAGGATGATCGGATCCGAGGGAAGTCCGGAGAGCTCGAGCGCCGGGATCCCGAACCCCA
>DASQCL010000206.1:0-10197 GCA_035634715.1 Solirubrobacterales bacterium | reverse complement strand
AGAGGCGGACGAGGTTCGGGGCGGTGATGCCCCGCGTGACGCCCCGGAAGTCGAGCACGAGTTGCGCCTCGCGCACGACGCGTTCGTGGTCCACCTCGGGGTGGGCGGTGATGATGCAGGCGATATCAGCCGCCGGGAGCTCGGCGGCAAGATCGACGGACTTCAGGCCGAACTCCGACAGCTCGGGGACGTGCGGGTCGTGGTAGGCGATGTCCGCGCCGAGGTCGCGAAGCAGGCGGATGATCTTGAGGGCAGGCGCCTCGCGGAGGTCGCCGACGCCGCCCTTGTAGGCGACGCCCAGCAGCAGCACACGGGAGCCCCGCACCGGCTTCGACGCGTCGTTGAGCGTCCGCTCGATCTTCTCCACGCAGAAGTGCGGCTGGGCCTGGTTCAGCTTGCCCGCCAGCTCGACGAACTCGGTGTAGAAGTCGTGTTCGCGGGCCTTGAACGCGAGGTAGAAGGGGTCGATCGGCAGGCAGTGACCGCCCATGCCGGGCCCGGGGTCGAAGCGCATGAACCCGAACGGCTTCGTGCCGGCCGCGTCGACGACCTCCCAGACGTCGATGTCCATCCGGTCGCAGAGCTGCGCGAGCTCGTTGACGAGCGCGATGTTGACCGAGCGGAAGATGTTCTCGAGCAGCTTGGTGAGCTCCGCCACCTCCGGCGAGGAGACCTCGACGACCTCGTCGCAGATCAGCCCGTAGAGCTCAGTCGCGCGGCGCCGGCATTCGTCCGTGAGGCCGCCCACGACCTTTGGCGTCGTGCGAACCGTGTGGTCGGTCCGCCCGGGATCGATGCGCTCGGGCGAATAGGCGAGGTTGAACTCGCGGCCGGCCGCGAGACCCGACTCTTCGAGGATCGGGAGGAGCCGTTCGCGCGTCGTGCCAGGGTAGGTGGTCGACTCCAGCACCACGAGGCGCCCCTCCTGGAGAACCCGCGAGAGCTGGGTTGCCGCGTCGACCAGGTAGGACAGGTCCGGCTCCCGATGGTTCGCGAGCGGAGTCGGGACGCAGATCACCACGGCCTCGCAGCGGCTCAGGTTCCGGTAGTCGTCCGAGGCGGTGAAGCGATCGGCGATGCCGCGGAGCTCCGCCGAGGGCACGTCCTCGATGTCGGACTCGCTGCGCCGCAGGCGCTCGATGCGCCTGGGGTCGGTGTCGACGCCCACGACCTCGCACCCCGCCTCGGCGAATGCGACAGCGAGGGGCAGCCCTACATATCCAAGCCCGACGATCCCTACCTTCATGGCCGCTCAGTGTAGGTATCGCGGAGCCAGTTGGAGATCGCCGCGGGCTCCGGGGCAAGCCGAACGTCGGATAGCTGACGGATCAGGCGTCCGTTCACTCCGCCCGGCTCGCGCCCGGCGCGCTCGATGGCGGCCACGGGCGTTCGTAACTTCGTCGCGACGAGCACGGCCGACAGCGCGGCGCTCGAGTCCGACGACACCAGCACGGCATCCGGCCCGCCGGCGCTGAGCGTCTCCTCGAACTCACGGAGCGCGTGCGCGAGCGCCCCGATCTCATCCGGGCCGGACGCCGGCACCGGCTCGTCCGGCCGGCGCTCAATGACGATGTCCTCGCCGTCCAGCCCGCCCGCAAGCGCGGCGGCTCCCTCGCCATTCCCGACCAGGAGGACCCTCACGCCCGAAGCCTTACGGATTTTGCGCCAAGTGGCGGGTACCCCGGGCCCCCCGGGTAGATAGATTTCGGTCTCGATGAGCAGGATTCTCGTCCCGCTTAACCTCGGTGTCGGAGCGACCCGCCACCTGATCTGGTACCTGAGCTACCAGATCACCGGCGACGCTCGCGGCCGCGATTAGGGCGCCACCCACCACGAAGGGAGCGACGATGGACGGGCTGATGATGGACCGCCCGCTGCTCGTCAAGCAGATCGCGGAGCGTGCCGCGACCGTCTTCGGGAAGCGCGAGCTCGTGGCGCGGACCCAGACCGGCGTCGAGCGGACCACCTACGCGCAGGTCGTCGAGCGCGCCCGCCGGCTTGCCAGCGCCCTCACCGAGCTGGGGATCCAGCCGGGGGATCGCGTCGCGTCCTTCGCCTGGAACTCGATCCGCCATCTCGAGCTCTATCTCGCCGTGCCGTCGATGGGCGCGGTCCTCCACACGCTGAACGTGCGTCTCTTCGAGGAGGACCTGCGCTACATCACGACCCACGCGGACGATCGGATCGTGTTCGTCGATGGCTCGCTTGCCGAGGCGATGCCGGCGTTCGAGGCGACCGAGCGCGAGGTCGTGATGCCCGACGGTCCCGGAGAGCGCGACGGTGCGCTCGACTACGAGGAGCTGATCGCGGGCGGCGATCCGGCGTTCGAATTCGACGAGTTCGACGAGAACACGGCGGCGGCCATGTGCTACACCAGCGGCACCACCGGGCGGCCGAAGGGCGTTCTGTACTCGCACCGCTCGATCGTGCTCCACGCGCTGGGCGCCGGGCTACCGGACTCGATGGGGATCCGCGAGGCCGACTCGGTGATGCCGGTCGTGCCGATGTTTCACGCGATGGCGTGGGGGATCCCCTACCTGGCGGCCATGGTGGGGGCGCGGCAGGTGCTCCCGGGACCCGATCTGACCCCCGGCGGACTGGCGGAGCTGATCCAGAGCGAAAGGGTCACCTGGACCGCCGGGGTGCCGACGATCTGGAACGGCATGCTCGAGCTCGACCCGCCCCCCGACCTGAGCAGCCTGCGCGAGCTCAAGGCGGGCGGGTCCGCTGTCCCGGAATCAATGATCCGGGGCTTCGCCGAGCACTTTGGGATCCCGCTCGTCCAAGGCTGGGGCATGACGGAGACGAGCCCCCTTGCGGCGACGTCGAGGCCGCCCGGCGACGTCGAGCTCTCCGACGACGAGGAGTACGCGCTCCGCGCCGTGCAGGGCCGCATCCTCCCCTTGATCGAGTTCCGTATCGACGCCGACAGCGGCGGCGAGCTCCAGGTCCGCGGCCCGTGGATCGCCCGCTCCTATTACGAGGACCCGGACTCGGGCGAGAAGTTCACGGAGGACGGTTGGCTGCGCACCGGCGACGTCGCCGAGCTCGAGCGCGACGCCTACATCAAGCTCGTCGATCGCACCAAGGACCTGGTCAAGTCCGGCGGCGAGTGGATCTCCTCGGTGGACCTCGAGAACGCCGTGATGGCCCACCCGGACGTGATCGAGGCCGCCGTGATCGCGGTCCCCGACGAGCGCTGGGGCGAGCGCCCGTGCGCGTGCATCGTCCTCCGGTCCGGCGCCGACGCGGACGCCGACGGGATGCGCGAGCACCTCGGTCAGCGCGTGGCGAAGTGGTGGATTCCCGAGCGGATCGAGTTCATCGACGAGGTCCCGAAGACCTCCGTCGGCAAGTTCGACAAGAAGGTCCTCCGCGCGCGCTTCGCCGGTGACGAGGCGCCTGCGCCCGCCGAGCAGCCCGCACGCTAGACGCATGTTCAGGGACATCCTCGTGGCAATCGACGGCTCGGAGACGGCCCAGCGCGCGCTCGAGGCCGCCGGCGAGCTCGCAGAGGCGCTCAATTCGCGGCTGACGATCATCGCCGTCGCGCCGCAGGTGCCGCCCTACGCCTACCGGGCGGGCGTCGACGTCGGAGCGCTCGAGGAGGAGGCGAGCAAGGAGACCGAGAAGTTCCTGCGCGAAGCCGTGGAATCGCTGCCGGAAGAGTTGCCGGTCACCACGGTCATGAAGAAGGGCCACGCCGGCGAGCGGATCGTCGAGCAGCTCCGCGGCGGTCAGCACGACCTGCTCGCGATGGGCTCACGCGGGCGTGGACGTGTGGCCACGAGCCTGTTCGGGAGCGTGGGCGCCTACGTCCACTACCACTCGCGGATCGCGATGCTCGTGATCCACCCGGAGGAGTAGCTTCAGGAGATGGCTAGCCGCCCGCGGGAGCGCCACCGTCTGAATCGGTGTCCCCCGGACCGCGATGGACCTGCATGATCATCAACGCCGTGGCATGGCGGTCGGAGGAGGGGCGCCCTGCCAGGCGAGGCGCCGCCTCGGCCTGCAACTGCCGCGCCCGCTCGACGAGCGTCTTCAGCAGCGCGGCGACCTCCTCGTAGGCGGCGTCGTCCAGGTCGAGCCACGTCGCGTCGACGTCGGTCGTCGCCCGGTAGAAGTGCTCGAGCGCCCCGCGGACCGGTGCCGTCCTCACGAGCTCGATGGCCCCGGTCTCCTCGAGGATCTTCACGTGGTAGGCCACGTTCCCGAGCGGCTCCCCGAGCTCCTTGGCGAGCTCGCTGGGGCTGGCCACCCGGGCGTTGAGGATCGCCAGCACGCTCATGCGCAGGGGATGACCGAGTGCCTTGATGAGGCGCTGGTCGACGTCGGCTTCCATGCTCTCCATGGTCATGCCGGGGTCTCGGCGCGGCTCGCTGAAGCCCGGCGGGTCAACCCTACCCCGGCTGGCGCCGTGCTCCAACAAGCGGCTGGGACGCGCCGACCCGCGCGCGAGGCCGGGCTACTCGTCGTCCATGGACATCGCCCTCCGCACAAGCCTATTGGCCAGCTGGCCAATACTCGAGGTGACGACGCGCACGGTACGCCCGGCGCGCCGGGCTTACGGTAGGGCGCGAGGGCACCGATGAGACTCCCCGATAGCGCCCAGACGTCCCGGCCGTGGCGGATCCACGAGCTCACCCGGGACTTCCGGATCGAAGACGTATGGGCGCTGCCGACGCCGGGCGGCCCGGAAGACTTCCCGCGGCTGGTCCGGATCGCGGCCTCGTTCGACCCGTCCCGAAGCTCGTTCGGGGCCGTTCGAGCCCTCTTCGCCATCCGGTGGAAGCTGGGGGAGCTTCTGGGGTGGGACCGCCCGGACGCCGGCCTCGGCTCACGGGTGCCGACGCTCCGGGACCGCCTACCGGCGGATCTGCGCCAGACTGAGACCCGCCCGGAGTTCGACGCGCTTCCGTTCAGCCCGCTGTACGTGACCGACGACGAGATGGCCGCCGAGATCGCCAACCGGACCGTCCACGGGATCATGCACATGGGGTGGGTCCGGGAGGGAACCGGCGGCTACCGGGGACAGATGGCCGTCTACGTGAAGCCCAACGGCCTTCTCGGGGAGGGCTACCTCGCCGCGATCAAGCCGTTCCGGCACCTGATCGTGTACCCGGCGATGCTCCGGGACATCGGGCGGAGGTGGGAAGGTGGGCCGTGAAGGACTCGAACCTTCAACCTTGGGCTTAAGAGGCCCCTGCTCTACCAATTGAGCTAACGGCCCGGCGGCGCAGGATGGTAGCGGGAGGCTCGTGGCCCGCGCAGGCGCTCGGGAGGCGAGCTACGGGGTGGGGGTGGGGCTGGGGCTGGGGGTCGCGCCGACCCCGCCGAACGGGTTCTGGAGCGGGTTCGGCGTCGTCGTCGAGCCGCCGCCCTGCTGCTTCGCCTGTTGCTTGGCCTGCTGCTGCTGCTTCTGGACCTGGAGGCCCTGCTTGCGGGCCTGGGACAGCTGGGTCTCGAGCTGCTTCTGCTGGCTCTTGGGCGCCAGGGAGATGGCCTTGTCCTTGGACTGGTCGCCGCCCGAGATATCGCCGGTCAAGTACTGGAAGAACGCGAGCTGGCCGTAGGACTGCTGGCTCGGCTTGGCCTGGGCGATCGCGGTCTGGGTCTTGATCGCCCCGGGGCCGTCATTGAGGATCACGTAGACGTTGACCATGTTGTAGGCCGTGTTCAGCTCCGGATTGCCCTTGTTGAGCTTGAGGTACTTGCTCCAGGCGTCGGCGGCGTCCCCGAGATTCGTGTGCGCGTCGTTGGTGACCGTGAACTGGCCGGTCGTCTGATCCTGGC
The DNA here is from genome assembly GCA_035634715.1 of Solirubrobacterales bacterium. Taxonomy (GTDB): domain Bacteria; phylum Actinomycetota; class Thermoleophilia; order Solirubrobacterales; family 70-9; genus AC-56. The sequence continues at coordinate 4,404 of DASQCL010000206.1, read as the reverse complement.
TCACGCCCGACTTGCCGAGCAGGTACTCGTTGTTGGCGACGGTCAGAAGGGCCTGCGTGTCCTTCGGGTTCTTGGCGAGCTTCGCGTTCGCCTTGTCTATGTGGTCCTGGTAGACGGCGTTCGCGGAGCCGCTGCTGTTGCTGCTGTTGCTGATGCCGAGCGCGTCGAAGATCCCACCCGGGCCGCCGCCGACACCGATCCCGAAGCCGAGGAAGCCGACCAGGAACAGCAGAGCGAGCATCGCGAACGACACCTGCACGACGTGCCTGCGCTTTCCGCGAAGGTCAAAGAGCATGGGCCGATGAGCCTAGCTTGCGGGGGTTCCCGGAGGCTCCGGCTCAGCGGGACTGCTCGTATCGCTCGCGCTGCGAGGCGTCCCCATCATTCGGGCCAGAATGAGCGAGAGCTCGAAGAGGATGAGGAGCGGGGCTGCCTCGATCAGCATCGTCACCGGGTCGGTCCCCGGGAGGAGCATCGCGATGACGATCAGGATCAGGTACGCGTAGCGGCGGTTCTGGGAGAGCTGCTTGGGCGTCACGATCCCGAGCCGCGTCACGGCGACGACGCCCATCGGGATCTGGAAGACGAGCCCGAGCGCGAGCAGGGTCGTCAGCAGGAACCCGTAGTAGTCGCTCGCCCGAACCTGCACGTTGAACTCGGTCTGGTTGAAGTTCAAGAGGAACTTGGCCGCGGCGGGAACGACCACGAAGTACGAGAACACGACCCCGGCGATGAAGAGGACCGGCACCAGGACCAGGAACGGCACGATGAGGCGCTTCTCGGTCGGCTTCAGCGCCGGCAGGAGGAACGCGTACAGCTCGTAGAGGATCACCGGCAACGCGATCAGGATGCCCGCGTAGATCGAGACCTTCAGGGTGCTCATGAAGGGCTCGGCGACCCCGAAGGTGATCGGCTTCAGGTCCTGGCCGTTGACGGTCTTGGGCAGCGGGTGGTTGGCGATCTCCAGCAGGAGGTGGTTCTGCCAGAAGCACAGCCCGCACGCGACGACGAGCACTGCCGCCGAGATGATGATGCGGTTGCGCAGCTCATCGAGATGCTCGACAAGCGTGAGCTGATCCTCGAACTTCGCCGCCCTTACTCGGGCCACGGCTCAGGATCTCTGGTTGGTAACGACCTCGCCCTCGACGGGCTCATCGGCATCCTGCGCGCCCTCGATCGCGGCGGGCTTCGACGACTTCTCATCGTCGTCGTCGTCCTCGTCGTCGTCCTTGCCCGAGATCGATCCCCTGAACTCGCGGATGCCCTTGCCCATCGACCGCCCCAGCTCCGGCAGGCGCTTCGGCCCGAAGATCACCAAGGCGATGATGAGGACGACGATCAGCTCAAGCGGTCCAACGTTTGGCATCTCTCCGGATGGTACTGACGTACGGGCCTCGGCACCTAAAGCCGGCCTAGCGGCACGCTCCCTGTCAGACAGGTCTGCCTCGGCCGGATATACGCTGCCGCGCATGATCCTGTCCGACAGGACGATCCGCGAGGAGCTCAAGGGCGGGGGGATCGTGATCGAGCCGCTGACGGACGACGCGATCCAGCCGTCGTCGGTCGATCTTCACGTCGACCGCTACTTCCGGGTCTTCCGCAACGACACGACGCCGTACATCGACCCGAAGGAGCCGCAGGACGACCTCACGGAGTTCGTCGAGGTCGACGACGGGAAAGCCTTCATCCTCCACCCCGGGGAGTTCGTCCTCGGATCGACGCGAGAGCGGGTGGCGCTGGGCGACGACCTGGTTGCTCGATTGGAGGGGAAGTCGAGCCTCGGCCGCCTCGGGCTGCTGATCCACAGCACCGCGGGATTTGTTGATGCGGGCTTCAGCGGCCATCTCACGCTCGAGCTCTCGAACGTCGCGAACCTGCCAATCGCGATCTATCCGGGGATGAAGATCGGCCAGATCTCGTTTCTGCGGATGAGCACCGCCGCCGAGCACCCCTATGGAAGCGATGCCACACGGTCGAAATACCAGGGCCAGCGCGGCCCGACGCCATCGCGCTACTACCTGAACTTCCGCGAGAACGAGTAGCTCCAGCGCCCCTGTGAACCGCCCGCGCCCGGCCCGCGTAGTGCAGGTCGGGAGCTTCATCCCTGATCCATACCGCAACTAGTGCGTATCCCGCATGTTGATGGGGTGTAATACCTAAAGCATCTGAGTGGTCCAGTCGATAGACCTTTCGAATGGGAGACCGGGAAACAGCCAAGGGAAGCCACCTCGACCGAGGGCTCGAGCCGAGCGTCTTTGAGACTCCTGGGTCCCGCGGCCAGCGGCGACGCCGCGGCGATCTCCACATCTGCCCCGAGTGCGGGTCGGACCTCGTCTATCCCACCGACTGGGCGCCGGCAAGCGAGCGCCACTGGCAGGTTGCCCTACGGTGCCCCGAGTGTGAGTGGAACGGCGGCGGCCGCTACAGCCAGGACGTCGTCGACCGGCTCGACGAGGAGCTCGACCACGGCACCGAAAGGGTCCTCGACGATCTCAACATCCTGGTCCGGGCCAACATGGAGGACCAGATCGATCGCTTTGTCGCCGCCCTCAACGGCGACAACATCCTTCCTGAAGACTTTTAGGCGCTAGGAGTAGCGCTCCACCACGCCGTCCGCGACGAGGTCGAGGAGTTGGCGCTGCTCGGGGCGCAGCCCGGAGGTGACCAGGGCGTGCTTGGCCGTCTCGACCCTTCCCCGGGCGTCCACCCGGACGCGCTCGAGCGCGCCGGTCGCCGCAACCCGGTCGCAGACGTCCACGGCGCCATCCGCGTCCAGCTCCCGCAGGTCGATCTTCGCCAGTGAGGAATCCTCCTCGCGGGCCAGGATCAGCGGGAGCGTGACGGTGCCGTCGAGGAGATCGGTGCCGCGGGCCTTGCCGGTGCGCTCCGGGGGGCCGGTGACGTCCAGCACGTCGTCGAGCAGCTGGAAGGCGAGCCCGATCTCGCGGCCGAAGGTCTGCAGCGCCCGTTCCAGCGACAGGTCCGGCTCGGCGGAGTTCGCTGCCAGCTCACCGCCCTTGCCGGCGCGGCCGATCTGGCAGGCGCACTCGAAGAGCCGGGCGGTCTTCAGCCCGCACCGGTCCAGGTAGCGCTCGGCCGAGATCGAGATGTCGAAGGCGTCCCGACGCTGGGCGAGCTCGCCGAGGGCGAGCGCCACGGAGGCGCCGGACAGGAGCTCGACCTGGCGCTCGCTGCCGTCGTGGCCAAGCTCGGCGAAGGCCCGGGAAAAGAGCAGGTCGCCGACCGCGAGCGCCCGGTCACGGCCGGACTGGGCGACGACCGTGGGCCGGCCGCGCCGCAGCGGAGCAGCATCGAGGACGTCGTCGTGCACCAGGGTCGCCATGTGGACGAGCTCGATCGCGGCGGCCGCGCGGACCGCCGGCTCGCCCGCTCCCGGGCCGGCGCAGAGCAGCACGAGCATCGGGCGCAGGCGCTTGCCGCCGGCCGCCAGGGTCGCGCCGGCGTCCGCCGCGAGGTCGTCGCCGTGCCCCTCCACCAGGAGGCGCAGGCGCTCCTCGACCGCCTCCATCCGCATCGGCAGCCAGGCGTCGGCGGCGTCGAGCACCATCGTGACCGGCGGCGGGACCGCCGTGCGGTTCAACTCGAGCCTCCCTTGTCATCCATCGCTTCGGTCCCTCCCAGGCGGTGGGGTATCAGGCGCTCGCGGCGCCCGCGTGGATAGTGATGATGCCGCCCGCGAGCACGAAGTAGCGGATTCGGCCGAAGCCCGCCGCGTCCATCCGCTCCGCGAGCCCGTGCGGCGGCGGGAAGCGCTTCACGGACTCCGGCAGGTAGCTATACGCGCTTCGGTCCCCGGCGAGCGTCCCGAGCATCGGGACGAGGCGATCGAACCACAGCGAGAAGAAGGCCGACAGCGGCGGCCGTTGCGGCTGGGTGATCTCCAGGATCACGAGGCGCCCACCCGGGCGCAGGACGCGGGCGAGCTCGCGGAGCCCACGGTCGAGGTCCTCCAGGTTGCGGGCCCCAAAGCCGATCGTGGCGGCGTCGAACGAGCCGTCCTCGTACGGAAGCTCGAGCGCGTCCGCCCACTCGAAGCGCACGTTCGCGGCGCCGCGCTCGGCCGCCTTGCTCGTGGCCGCCTCGAGCATGCGCTCGGAGAAGTCGCAGCCGACGACGGTCCCCTCCGGACCGACCCGATGGCTCAGCTCGAGCGCCAGGTCCCCGGTGCCGCAGCAGACATCGAGCGCCGCGCTGCCCGGCTCGAGCTCGGCGAGCTCGGCGGCTCGCTGGCGCCAGCGATGGTGCATGCCCGCGGTCATCGCGGTGTTCATCAGGTCGTAGACGCCCGCGATGCGGTCGAACATCGTCCGCACCTCGCCGGCGAACTCGTCGGACTCGCGATTGGGAAGTGGCGTGGAGGTGGTGGCCATGACCGCGCTGGAT
>DASQCL010000205.1:0-2258 GCA_035634715.1 Solirubrobacterales bacterium | reverse complement strand
GTGGCCGTGGCTGCGGCGCTTCCCAACACCCGCGCGCTGCTCGTACCCGGGGTGACGATGTCGGGCGCCGCGGCGCTGCTCGGGGGCGTCGCCACGGTGCTCCTGATCTGGCTCGCGTTCATCGACTTCCCGTCGGCGACCAGCCACAAGATAGGGGTCTACTTCGCGCTGGTCGCCGCGATCGTGATCACGATCGGTGGCTTTATGTCGGCCCAGGGAGGGCCGGGTACCGCTCGGGCTAGGGTGCGGACTTGAGCGCGGACGTGGCCTTGTCCGCGGCCGTCTGACACGCCTTAATGGCCGTATCGCGCGCGGTTCCCTCCGGCTGGTTCGACGCCTGGGTGGTGCACTGCTGGAACGCGTCGCGCGCCTGCGAGCAGGCCTGCTGGCCGGCCGACTCCGCGGCAGTCCCCTTAATCGCGTCGATGCATGCGTTGTAGACGTCGTCGGGGGTCGCGCCCGAAACTGAGGTCGTGGTGCCGGTCACGGTCGCGGAGCCGTTCGGCCCGCTCACGGTGCCGGTCACCGCGCCCGTGCTGGTGCTGCTGCTGCTTCCACCGCATCCTGCGATGAGTCCCGCTGCGACGAGCGCAAGCCCGGCGAGCAGCCACTGGTAATTCCTCATTAACGAATCCCCCAATATCGAAGTGTCACGAAGACGACTTGCGCGATCCTATCCGCGACCGCCCCGCCGCCCGTGGAAATTTAGGTTTGCACTGGACAGACGTCCGACGTCCTCATTCCCAGCCGTAGTCGTCGTCGGTCTCGAGCTTGCGCCAGAAGACGACCTCCGGCTCGCTCGTGACGCCGGCGGCCTGCATGATCGGCTCGATCTGGGGCTGCTGCTCGGCGAAGAAGGCCTGGAAGCTCTCGGGGTCAGGCCACTCGTCAACGACCAGGAGCTTGTCGTCGTCCGACCCGTAGAACCGATGTGCGATCAGGCCGTGTCCCTTGGCCGCCTCGATGATGCCCTGCATGTGCCCGTCGTTTGCGGCGGCGAACTCCTCGAGCTTGCTCGGGTCACCAACGAAGCGCAGCGTGACGATGACTGACATGACTCTCCTCTCTGGGGGTGGAGGTCATTCAACCGCAGCGCGAGAGCCGAGGCGAAACTTTTTAGGGAAGGCTTAGCCGCTCTCGGAGTATGCGGGCTCGCCCTCCGCCCGCTGCTCCTCGCCCGGTTCGCCGGCATCCTGGGCCGCGCGGTCCTCGGGCTGCAGCACGGTGATCCCGACGACGAACGCCACGGCGAGCAGGATCGCCCCGATGAGGAAGGCGAGGTGATAGCCGCTGGTGAGCGCGGCCGCGGTCGACTGCCCCTCCGCGATGAGGTTGTTGCTTCGGGTCGTGGAGAGGGTCGCCAGCACGGCAAGCCCGAGCGCGCCGCCGACCTGGGCGGTCGTGTTGACGAGCCCGGAGGCGAGCCCCGCGTCCTCGCGGGTGGCGCCGGACATCGCGATTGTCATCAGCGACGGGAACGAGACGCCGATTCCGATCCCGAGCAGGACCAGCGGCGGCAGGACGTTCGCCACGTAGGTGCCGTTGACCGGCGCCTGCGTGAAAAGGGCCAGCCCGATCGTGACGAGCACGAGCCCCGTGAGCAGGGCCCTTCTCGCGCCGAACCGGGTGATCAGCGGCTCCGTGTACCGGAACGAGAGCACTCCCATGATCAGTGTCGTTGGCAGGAACGCGAGCCCGATCTGGAGCGGGTCGTAGCCCAGCACCTTCTCGAGGTAGAGCGACCCGAGGAAGAACAGGCCGAACATCCCCGCCACGGTCAGCGCCTGGATCACGTTGGCCCCGGAGACGTTGCGGGAGCGGAAGAGCCGCAGCGGGATCAGCGGGTTGCGGCAGGTCGCCTCCCGAGCCACGAAGGCGATGAGCAGCGCCACCGATCCCGCGCCCAGGAGCAGGGTCGTCGTCGAGCCCCAGCCCTGCTCGGCGGCGGGCTTCACGATCGTGTAGACGCCCAGCATGAGCGAGGTTGTGATGAGCACGGCCCCCGGCACGTCGGTGCCGCCGCCGAAGCCGATGCCCTTGTCCCGCTCCAGCAGGCGCATTGCAAGGAACCCGGTCACCAGCGCGATCGGGACGTTGATGAAGAAGATCCAGTGCCAGTTGATCGACTGGGTCAGGATGCCCCCGGCCAGCAGGCCGACGGAGCCGCCGGCCGATGCGACGAACCCGTAGACGCCGATCGCCTTCGCCTGCTCGCGCGGCTCCGGGAACATCACGACGATCATCCCGAGGATGACCGC
>DASQCL010000204.1:0-20480 GCA_035634715.1 Solirubrobacterales bacterium | reverse complement strand
ACGTGGTCGTCGCCGTAGTAGCCGGTGCGCCCCCGCACCTCGGGCGGCGGCACCAGGCCGCGCGACTGGTGCGCGCGGATGTTCCGCACCGTCATCCCGGTCCGCTGCGCCAGCTCGTCGATCGTCATCGAGGCGCCGCCGTTCTGGGCCGGTGCGGTCTCCGTTACGTCTGCCATCTCTCAACCATCAAACCGATGTTCCATCAAACGATGTTACATTCGCTCCCGGCCATCCGCCGCATGCACAGATAGGTTCACGCCACATGTCATTCCTCGAAACGGTCGCCGCGCCCATCCGCCCCGCAGGCGTGGTGCTCCGCCCGGCTGCCGCGGTCTTGCGACCCGTGCTCCTTCCCCGCCTCCTGGTCGAGGCGGCGGCCGACGTCCGCTCGATCGCGGTCTCGACGCGCGAGCTGACCGTCGCCGTGAATCAGCTCGCGGACATCGACGAGCGCGTCAGCGTCCTCGAGGACGAGGTCCGGCTCATGCGCCAGGCGGTCGAGGCGATGGGCGCCGAGGTCGGCGCGATCCGCGAATCGGCCGAGCCGCTGGGACGCGTCGCCGGCCGCTTCTCCCGGCGCCGCCGCAAGCCCGCCGAGACGCTCTAGCTCTCAGGCCAGCTCCCGAAGCCGCTGCGCCTCGGGAAGTTGCTTCAGCTTCTTGAGGGTGTTGTTCTCGATCTGGCGGATGCGCTCGCGGGTGACGCCGAACGCGCGGCCGACCTCCTCGAGCGTCAGCGGCTCGTGACCGCGTAGCCCATAGCGCAGCTCGATCACCTGGCGCTCGCGCTCCGGTAGCGCGTCGAGAGCCTTCTGGATGTCCTCGCGCTGCAGGCGCTCCGTCGCCGTGTCGAACGGCTCCTCGGTGCGGTCGTCGGCGACGAAGTCGCCCAGCTCCGACTCCTCCTCGTCGCCCACGGGCTTCTCGAGGGAGATCGGCATCTGCGCGACGCGCAGGATGTCCCGCACCTCGCGGATCGTGATCTTCAGCTCCTCAGCAATCTCGGCCGGCTCGGGCTCGCGGCCCATCCGCTGCACGAGCTGGCGCTCGACGTGGGTCACCCGGTTCAGCTTCTCGACCATGTGGACGGGGATCCGAATGGTGCGCGCCTTGTCGGCGATCGCCCTGGTCACGGCCTGGCGGATCCACCACGTGGCGTAGGTCGAGAACTTGTAGCCGCGGCGGTAGTCGAACTTCTCGACGGCCCGGATCAGACCGAGCGAGCCCTCCTGGATCAGGTCCAGGAAGCTCAGCCCGCGGCCGAGGTAACCCTTCGCGATCGAGACGACGAGCCGCAGGTTGGCCTCCACCATGTGGCGCTTGGCGGCGATGTCGCCTCGCTCGATGCGCTTGGCGAGCTCGATCTCCTCGGGGGCGGTGAGCAGGTCGACGCGGCCGATCGAGCGCAGGTAGAGGCGCAGCGAGTCGAGGCTCGGCTCGACAGTGAGGTCGAGCTCGGGCTTCTTCGACTGCCCCGGCTGGTTGCCCTCCTTCGCCTCCTTGTAGGCGGTGAGGCCGTCCTCGGCGATGACGTCGACGCCGTGCTCGATCAGGTAGGTGTGGAGGTCCTGCACCTGCTCCTTGGTGACCTCGACCTCCTCGAGCGTCCCGGCGATCTCCTCGAAGGTCAGGTAGCCGCGCTCGCGGCCCTGGGAGATGAGCGTCCGAAGCTCCTCCGTGTCCTGGAAGGGAAGGTCGCCGTTCAGCTCGGAAGCTGCCCGCGTGTCGGAGTGCTCTTCGCCCCCGCCGTCTGCTCCCGGCTCCCCGGTTACGAGCGCGTCTCCCTTTTTGGACATTCCCCGCCCCCACCTCTCCTAACTGTTCGGGGTCCGGGCGGCGGGAAGTATATGGGCTGGCCTTGCTCGGGAGCGGCGATTTCGTACCGCTACCCTTGGCCGTCTGGCCAGCGGCGAAGCCGCCGCAGGGGATTCTTCAGTTGACTGAGACCACGGGGTTAACAGCTCGCGACGTACAAGCGTCGCGACCGCGCACCGAGGTGAGCCTCACCCGCGTCGGCGTCCGCGGCATCGAGAAGGTGATCCGCGTCGGCGGGCATCGCGCTGTCTCCGGCGACGGCGCTGACGGCCCGGGCAACTACTTCTTCGCCGAGCTCGAATGCTTCGTCGACCTCAACCCGCGGCAGGCCGGTGTCCACATGTCGCGCTTCGAGGAGGTGGTCGGCGAGGCGATCGACGGCGTCGTCCTCGGTGAGGCGCTGCGCGCCGAGGAGCTGGCCACGCACATCGCCACCCGCATCCGCGAGCAGCAGCAGGGCCTGCGGGCCGAGGTCACGATCGCCGCCCGCTACCCGGAAACGGTCCGCACCCCTGTCTCGGAGCTCCCAACCCAGGAGATCTACACGCTGCTCGGCACCGCCGTGGTGTCCGAGCGCGGAACCCGCACGCTCACCGGCGTCGAGGCCCAGGGGATGACCGCCTGCCCCTGCGCCCAGGAGCTCGTCGCCGGGCACTCCCGCGAGCGCCTCGCCGCCGACGGCTTCACCGATGACGAGATCGAGCGCGTCCTCGCGGCCGTGCCCGTCGCGACCCACAACCAGCGGGGCATCGGCTCGCTTCACATCGGGCTCCCGGAGGGCCTCGACCTGGACGTCGACGCTCGCGATCTCCTGCACATCGTCGAGCAGTCCATGAGCTCTGAGATCTACGAGCTGATGAAGCGCTCCGACGAGCTCTCCGTCGTCGAGAAGGCGCACCGCAATCCCCGCTTCGTCGAGGACTGCGTCCGCGAGATGGTCCGGCGAGTCACCGAGGCCTACCCCGGTCTCCGCGAGCGCGGCTTCATCCTCGCCCGCCAGGAGAACCTCGAGACCATCCATCGCCACTCCGTCATCGCGGAGCGCTCAGGCCTCGTCGGTGAGATCCTCGCCGAGCTCGAGTCCGGCGAGCACTCCCGCCATCACATGACCGAGCGGGAGTGGCTCGAGGCGCCCTGCGGGGACTAGACGGCCTCGCCCTCGCTGCGCTCTTTGATCGTGCGCTCCCGCTCTTCGGCGAGCCGCTTGCGTAGCCCGAAGAAGTAGTCGAGGCCCGAGATGACCGTGGCGGCCAGCGCCAGGTAGACGAGTGCGTCAACCGGCCACGGCGACGGATTCCAGATGATCAGGGCGAAGACGGCGGCGACCTGAAGTGCCGTCTTGACCTTCCCCAGCCAGCTGGCGGAAATCACCACGCCCTGTTCGACGGCGATCGCCCGCAGGACGGTCACCGCCAGCTCGCGGGCGATGATGACCATCGCGATCCATGCCGCCAGCCGGTCAAGCGAGACCAGCGAGACGAGCGCCGCGACGATGAGGAGCTTGTCGGCGAGCGGGTCCATCAGCTTGCCGAACGTGGTCACGTCCTGGCGCCTCCGGGCGATATAGCCGTCCAGGCCGTCGGTCATCGCGGCGAGCGCGAACACGCCGGCGGCGAGCGCGTCGCCGTTGGGCGTCTCCCCGAGAAGGGCGACCACGATCACCGGCACCGCCAGGATCCGCAGGAGGGTGAGGACGTTGGGCAGGTTGATCGGGACCATTCGCCTCTCCCAGTATCGCGAACACCGGGCCAGCCAGCCGGTGGTTATGGTTCGGCCCGGCGCCGGGCGAGGTCGCGTGCGCGGGCGAACACCGCGTCCATCATGGGCTCGGTCAGCCTCCCGGTGAAGGTGTTCTGCTGCGACGGGTGGTAGCAGCCGAGCAGCGTGTACGGCCCGGCGATCACCTCGGCGCCGTGCCCGAACCTGGGCTTCGGGCGGGGGACGGCGTCGCCGCGCTCGCGCAGCGCCAGCAGCGTCCCATCCCACGCGTAGGAGCCGAGCGTGACGATCACCCGGGCACGTTCGAGCAGCGCGAGCTCCCGCACCAGGAACGGCAGGCAGTTGTCGCGCTCCGCCGGCGTCGGCTTGTTGGCTGGCGGCGGGCACCTGTTGACGGCCGTGATGTAGGCATCGGCAAGCCGCAGCCCGTCGGAGCGGTGCTCGCTAAGCGCCTGGTTCGCGAGGCCCGCCCGGTGGAGCGCCGCGTAGAGCCAGTCCCCCGAGCGGTCGCCCGTGAACATCCGCCCGGTGCGGTTGCCGCCGTGAGCAGCGGGCGCCAGCCCGACCAGCAGCACCCGCGCGTCCGGGTCCCCGAAGCCGGGTAGCGGTCGTCCCCAGTACTCCTGGCCCCGGTAGCGGCGCGGGGGGTTGGCCGCCGTCTGCTCCCGCCACTCGACAAGGCGCGGGCAGTGCTCGCAGCGGACGATCTCCGCGGTCAGGCGCTCCAGCGAGTCAGCCACGCCGCAAGGCTATGCGTGGCCCTGGCGCCGCCGCCGTTACGATCGCCGCCGATGGAGCCCAAGCCGGCCTCCGATTCCGAGGCGGTCCTCGTCAAGTGGATGGGGATCGGCGACGCCAACTCGGCGGGATTTGTCCACGGCGGGATCGTGATGAAGCTCTGCGACGAGGTGGCCGGCATCGCCGCCATCCGCCACTGCCGCAGCCGCGTGGTCACGGCCGCCATGGACCGAATGACGTTCATCCTCCCGGTCAACGTCGGTGAGCTCGTCACCTGCTCCGCGACCGTGAACGCCGCCTGGCGGACCTCGATGGAGGTGGGCGTTCGAGTGGAGGCCGAAAAGCCGCTGACCGGCGAGTGCCGCCACACCTCGACCGCCTACCTGACGATGGTGGCTGTCGACAACGAGGGCAGCCCGATACCGGTGCCGCCGCTGCTGGCCGAGTCGGAGACCGAGCAGCGCCGCCAGCGCGAGGCCGAGCTGCGCCGGCGGAACCGCCTGACCGAGCGCGAGCAGATCCTCGCCCACCGCTCCGCCTCGGAATAGTCCCGGCTAGGAGCTCGGGACGATCCGGGCGGTGACCCAGCGGCGGATGAAGAAGATCGTCAGCCACATCAGCGTCGCGGCGAGCGGGCTGAGGAATGCCACCGGGATCGACAGCGCGAAGACACCCACGACGACGAGGTTGACGGGAGCGTTCTGGCGCTCGACAGAGCGGGCCTCCGGCCGGACGAGCCCGGTGCGAGCGCTGTAGATCAGCTGCACGTAGAAGGTGCTGCTGACCGCGATCATGTTGACCGCATAGAGGACGATGGCCTCGGTGTGGCTGGCGTAGTCGCCCAGCACCTGCGAAGTGAACGGCACGAGCGCGATGCACGCGAGGTAGACGAGGTTCAGCGTCATCAGCCTCCCGTCGAAGCGCTCGAGCGACGAGAAGAAGCGGTGGTGAGCCAGCCAGTAACGGCCGAGGACCGCGAAGCTGATCGCGTAGGCGATGAAGTCGTCCTGGTTGTTGAGCAGGGCGCGCCGCAGATGGCTCAGGTGTGGAGGGACCGTCAGTCCGAGGACGAGCAGCGTGATCGCGATCGCGAACACGCCGTCGCTGAACGCGACGATGCGGTTGAACTCGACCTCGGCCTCGTCGCGATGGCGGGCGTGCCCGCCGGCGACCGGGTCGAATCTGGGCGCCTTGCTCTCGGCCACGCTTGGAGGTACGTTCGCAGGCAGCGGAACCCTCCCACCGGTCGATCTTGCCCGCTCTGACCGCTATACCCCCCTAGGGTATATACTCGCGGCCTCGCATGGACACCTTTCTCAACGGCTTGAAGGACGCAGCCTTGATGGCCTACCAGGTCTGGTGGGCACTGGTGCTCGGCTTCGCCATCTCCGCGATCGTCCAGGCCTGGATCCCCCGCCATCGGATCGAGGCGGCGCTCTCGGGCACCGGCCCGGGGCCGGTCGCCAAGGCCACGGGCCTCGGGGCCGCGTCCTCTTCCTGCTCCTACGCCGCGATCGCGATCGCGCGATCGCTGTTCGAGAAGGGCGCCTCGGCCGTCACCTCCCTCGCCTTCCAGTTCGCCTCGACGAATCTCGTGTGGGAGCTCGGCCTTGTCCTCTGGGTGCTGATCGGATGGCAGTTCACGCTCGCCGAGTACCTCGGCGGGATCATCCTCATCGTGCTGATGGCGGTGAGCCTGAGGCTGTTCGTCTCGCCCCGGCTGGAGGAGGTGGCGCGGCGCCATGCGCAGGAGGCCGCCGCCGCGCACGCGCACCCGTCCGCCGGCGACGAGGGACTGCCCTGGCGTCAGCGGCTGACGTCGGTGAGCGCGTGGACCAACGTCGCCTGGAACTTCCGCATGGACTGGGGAATGCTGTGGAAGGAGATCACCATCGGGTTCCTGCTCGCCGGCTTCATCGGCCAGCTGGGCGACGACTTCTTCAACGTCCTCTTCGTCACCGACGCGCCGCCCGTGATCCGAACGATCGAGAACGTCATCGCCGGGCCGCTCATCGCCGTGCTCAGCTTCGTTTGCTCGGTGGGCAACGTGCCGCTGGCCGCGGTGCTCTGGTCCGGCGGCATCTCCTTCGCGGGCGTGATTGCCTTCCTGTTCGCCGACCTGATCGTGCTGCCGATCGTGCTCGCCTACCGCAAGTACTACGGGGTCTCGTATGCGCTCCGCATCACGGCGCTCATGTTCGTGACGATGGTGATCGCGGCGCTGATCGTCGACGGCATCTTCTCCGCCCTCGACCTGATTCCGACGACGCGGCCCACCCGCACGGACATCTTCGGCAGCGTCACCGTCGACTACAAGCTCTTTCTGAACATCTTCGGCCTGATCGTGTTCACCGGCATGTTCTGGCTGACCCTGCGCAGGCGTGAGCGAAAGCTTCCGCCCCAACCCGCGCCCGCCGGCCCCCTAAACTGATTCGGCCGAGCGGCGCACCGGGACCTGGAGACCTCCGGAGCCGCCCTGCCAGCCGCCATGGCGCGCGACCACCACCAGCTCCGCAAGCTCGCGATCGTCCCCGCCTATAACGAGCAGGGGATGGTCGGACGCGTGGTGCGGGACATCCACCGTCAGGCGCCCGACTTCGACGTCGTCGTCATCGACGACGGCTCGGTCGACAACACCGCGGCCGAGGCGCAGGCAAGCGGCGCGGTGGTCGTGCGGCATCCCTTCAACCTCGGCATCGGCGGGGCGATGCAGTCCGGGTTCAAGTACGCGCTTCGCAACGACTACGAAGTCGCGGCGCAGGTCGACGGGGACGGCCAGCACAAGCCCGCACACTTGGAGGACCTCCTCGCGAAGCTGCACACGTCTGGTGACGAGGCGGACATGGTCTGCGGCAGTCGCTTCCGCGGCGATCCCGGCTACAAGGTCCCAATCGGCCGGCGAGTCGGCAACCTCATCTTCTCGGTCGTCCTGACCGCCATCACGCGCCGGCGGATCACGGACCCGACCTCCGGCTTCCGGATCACCAACCGTCGCGGGATCGAGCTGTTCGCTCGTGACTACCCCCATGACTACCCCGAGGTCGAGGCGATCCTGATGCTCCACGCGCACCGGCTGCGCCTCCACGAGGTGCCCGTTCGCATGAACGCCCGCGGCTTCGGCAAGAGCTCGATCGACTATCCCCGCAGCGCCTACTACATGGCGAAGGTGCTGCTCGCCCTCTTCATCGGCCTGTTTCGTCGGCGCCCGACACCGATCGGGGAGCCGCCCGACACGAGTGAGGGCACTGCCCCCGGAGCGGCCGTCTCGGGGGCCCGCGAAGCCCCGCGGGGGGGCTAAGCGATGCTCGACCTGAGCTCGGTGCTGTCGCTGGCGGCAGGTGCACCGCTCGACGCCCGCGTACGGATCGTCGCCGTGATCGTGACCGCGGTCATGCTGGGGGTCGTGCTGGAGCTGGTGCGGCGGCGACGGCTGATCGAGCGCTACGCCCTGCTGTGGATGGTCGTGGCCCTGGTCCTCCTCGTCCTGGCGGTGTGGAACCAGCTGCTCGCGCACGTTTCACACGCGATCGGGATCGAGGTCCCGGCGAACGCCCTGTTCATCGCGGGCCTCGCCGTGGCGTTCCTCATGCTCCTTCACTTCTCCGTCATCACGAGCCGCCTGTCCGAGGAGACGAAGATCCTCGCGCAGGAGATCGCGCGCCTCGACGCAGAGGCACGCGCCGCCCGCGCGGCGGGGACCAACGGCGACGCCGCGAACGGGCACAGCGAGAAGCCCGCCGAGCAGGAGGCCGAGGCTCAGCCGGGCAGCAGCGCCCGCACGCCGGACCAGTAGGCGCGCAGCAGCGCGCGAAGCACGCGCGAACGGCCGGCGGCGCCGAGATACGACGAGTCGAGGTCGGCGGTCAGGCTGCGCGCGAACGCCGCGGGTGTGACCCGGCGGGTCGCCTGGATCGCCGCCCGCTCCCGCCGCAGCCGCGGCAGCCACCGGAGCACCTCGATCCATGAGGCGAGCTTCTGCGTGAACCAGCCGCCCGCGACTGAGACCGGCACAAGAGCGAGTTCCGTGACCAGCAGCGCCGGGAGGAGCAGGCCCAGCAGCCCGGCGGGATAGGTGCGGATCAATGTTGCCCAGCGGTTGCGCTCCAGGCGGCGCCACTTCCCCGGGCCCTTCTCGAACTCGTACTCGTGGTCGACCCGGGCGCCGGCCTCGAGGCCCAGCCGTCCGCCCGCCAGCCGCAGGCGCAGCGAGAGGTCGACGTCCTCTTGGTACAGGAAGAAGTCCTCGGCGAAGCCGCCGAGCTCATCGAACTCGCGTGACGGGATCGCCAGGCAGGCGCCCGAGACGAACCCCGGCTCGAAACCAGCCGCGGCCGTTCCCGACGGCCGCTTGGGGCTGGCTTCTCGCCCGCTCGCCATCCGGGCTCGCTCGCCCGTAGGAGGCTTCGATTGCGCAATCGCCTCGCCGGCGCCGCCGGCCCACGCGATCCCGGTGAAATGCACCTCCCCCCCGCGGCTGTTGATCGTCCGCCCCCCGTCCGCGGTCACCAGGCCCTGCCACGCGGCCCATCCCCGGCCCGCCGCGAGCGGCGCCTCGATTGCGTCCCGGAAGCCGGCCGCCACGACGGCGTCGGGATTCAGAAACAGGAGCAGCTCGCCCGAGCTGATGGCCGCGCCGCGATTGGAGCCGGCGGCGAAGCCGAGGTTCTCACCGGCCTCGACCAGCGTCGCGCGCGGCGCGGACTCGCGGACTGCCTCGGGGGTCCCGTCCGCCGAGCCGTTGTCGACGACGATCAGCTCGTCGCCGTCCCGGAGCTCCCCGGCGATCGCGCCAAGCGCCGGACCCACCACGTCGCGGTGGTCATGGGTGACGACGACGACCGAGAGAGTGGCCAGTTTCCTAGTGCTCCTCGTCGTAGGTACGGTCGCGGCTTGGCGAGCCTGGATCGTCGTCTGGCGAGGCAGAGGACGCGGGCTTTGCTGGCGGCAAAGCCAAGGACGATGACGTGGCCAGGCGGCGATCCAGGCCGCCAAACGAGATCGTACTTTCGGCGGGGAGCACTCAGCCCAGCGCTTGGAGGGCCTGGGCGGTGTCCGCCCACCCCTCGGCGTCCGCGATCAGCCCGTCGCGCAGCTGGTAGACCCAGACGTTGCTGCCCTCGATCGTCCCGCCGCCCTTGAGCTTGGCCTTGGTCTTGGCGACAACGATGACGTGGTTGTCGTCGGCCCCGAGCACCTTGGCGGGAGTCGCCTTGAACGTGTCGAACGCCTGGTCGAGCTTGTAGAGAAAGTCCCGGAAGCCGTCGGGCCCGACGTACGTCCCCCCCCACGGAACGGAGTCGGGCACGCGCGTCTCGGCCGACGGGGCGATCGACTCCACCGCGCCGTCGATGTCGCCCCGGGCGAACGCGTCCCAGGCGTGCTGCACGACGTCAACGTTGTCCTTGGCCATCGACCCTGTCCCTTTCTCGGAAGCCTGTTCACCCTAATGCGGCGGTGCCGCGAGCGTCAACCGGCCTGCTGGCAGGTGACGACGACTCCGCCCAAGGTCGAACCGTAGCGAGGGCGACCCGCAGCCGCTATTGGGTCGGCGCCCACTCCGCGGTCCCCCGGACCTCGCAGGACGAGCCCCCGTTGAACGCATGGAGGTTGACCGTCGTCACGGCGCCCCCGCCCGAGAAGATCCACTGTCCCTCCAAGCGGTTGGCGTAGACGAAGTTGATGCTGGCGTTGCCGGTAAACCGGACCCGGACGGATAGCGGACTCAGATGAACTCAAGCCTGCGAACGGGTGAGAAACCGGGTTCAGGCGCAGAATGGATTCAAGCCGGCGCCCGGATTCGAACCGGGGACCCCTTCATTACGAGTGAAGTGCTCTGGCCAACTGAGCTACGCCGGCGGGGCGAGTCAGTTTAGGGCGAGGGAGGGGCAGCGAAGATCAAGCTGCCCCCCACAGGTGGCGTTTGGTGACGTGCCTGCATCGACGACTCAAACGATGGATGGAAAACGGCGACATAGGTGCCGTTTTCCATCCATCGTCAGTTGAACCGGGCCGCGCTGCCGATGCTCCGTCCGACTCGCCCACCCCCGCCGGCGACACGACCCCGCCGGGCTCGAAGCCGCTACGTCCCGTCCTCTGAGAGGCGGTAGCCGACGCCCCGCACCGTCAAGACCAGCTCGGGCTCCTGCGGGTCGCGCTCGATCTTCTGGCGCAGGTTCGAGATGTGTACGTCGCAGGCGCGCACGTCGCCCGAGAACTCCGACTGCCACAGCTCCTCCATGATCTCCAGGCGGCTGAAGACCTGACCGGGCCGCTCGGCAAGCAGGCGCAGCACCTGGAACTCCGAGCGCGTCAGGTTGACCGGCTCGCCCCGGATCGTGACCAGGTGTCGTGCGAGGTCGATCCTCACCGGGCCCGCGTCGATCGTCTTGCCCTCGCGCTCGGACGAGGTGCGATCGAGCTCGCGGCGGCGCAGCTGAGCGCGGACGCGACCGAGGAGCTCACGCACCGAGAACGGCTTGGTGACGTAGTCGTCGGCCCCGACCTCGAGGCCGACGACCTTGTCGACCTCCGCGTCCTTGGCGGTCAGGAGGATGATCGGCACGGGGCTGCGGGCGCGGACATCCCGGCAGATGTCGAGGCCGCTCCGCCCGGGCATCATGATGTCGAGGATCAGCAGGTCGAAGTTCGGGGTCTCCGCGCCGATCTTGCGGTCCGCGTCGTTGCCGTCCTCGGCCAGCGTGACGTCGAAGCCCTCCTGCTCCAGCGCGTAGCCCACGGCGTCGCGGACCGACGGCTCGTCGTCGGCGATCAGTATGCGTCCGTCGGCCATGATCATGCGACCGGGGTGGGAACTGTGGCGGCGGCCGGAAGTCGCACCCAGAAGGTGCTGCCGACGCCCAACTCGGATTCGACACCGATCTCCCCACCCATGACGTCCACCATGCGCTTGGCGATCGACAGGCCGAGGCCGAAGCCCTCCTGCGCCAGGGCCTTGGAGCCCCGGTAGAAGCGCTCGAATACCCGACCGACCTCGTCGGGTGCGATCCCGTTCCCGGTGTCCTCGACCTCGATCAAAACCTCTCCGTCCGGAAGCCCGCGCGCGCGAAGCGTAACGGCGCCGGGCGCGGGAGTGTTTTTGAACGCGTTCGTGAGCAGGCCGATCAGCACCTGCCGCAGCAGGACGCCGTCGCCCTCGGCCGCGATCCCCGTCACCACGTCAACGCGGACGTCGAGCCCGTCCGGGGGCGCGACCGCCTGTGCCGCCTCCTCGATCACGAACCCGACGTCGATCGCCTCGCTCGACTCCCGGCCCACCGCGTCGATGCGCGCCAGGGTGAGGAGCGCGTCGGTCAGGCGGCTCACGCGCTCGGCATCCTCGGACAGCCTGCCGAGGAAGTGCTCCCGCGCCTGGGGGTCGTCCTTGGCACCGGCGCGCAGGACCTCGATCGCGCCCGAGATGCCGGCGATCGGGTTCCGCAGCTCGTGCGCCGCGTTGGAGACGAACTCCCGCTCGGCGACCTCGCGGCGAAGCTGCTCCGTGCGGTCGCGGGTCACCGCGAGCACCGCGTTCTCGGCCGCCAGCCTGCGGACGCCGATCGCATAGACGCGATCGCCGACCCGAATGCCGTCCCGCTCCGCGGCGCCGCGCTCCTGGGCCCAGATGAGCCACGGCTCGATCACGTCGTTGGCGGTGCCGTCGGGGTCGATCAGCGGCTCGGCGGCGGGGTTCGAGAACCTGACCTCGCTGTCGGGGCCGACGACCATGACGCCATCTGTGAGGGCGTCGAAGATCGCGGCGAGGCGATCGCGCTCCGAGGAGAGGGCGTCGAACGTCTCACGCAGGGCGATGCGCATCGTCTCGAGCGACTTGCCGAGGTCGGTGATCTCATCGCGGCCGCCCGTCCCCTGGAGCGGCTCGTCGAGCTTGCCCTCGGTCATCCGCGCCGCACTGCTCGCCAGTCGCTTTACCCGGACGGTGATCGCCGTCGCGATCAGGAACCCCATGACAATGGCGATCGCCACCGCGACCAGGGCCGCCTTGAGCCGGTCCCCGCCCAGCCCGGCGATGGTCCGGGAAAGCGCCTGCGGCTGGTCGGCCCGCACGACGAGGGCCCCCGAGAGCATGCCGTTGCGGAAGACCGGCGTGGCCACCACCGTCACGCCGTCCGGAAGCCGATCGACGGTGCGCTCGCCCTGGAGCGCGGCGGTCACGTCCTCCGGGTGGCTCTCGACGTCGTGCAGGGCAAACCCGCGCGAGCGCTTGGAGGTGAGGAGCGTGCGGTTGCGCCCGTACACCCAGGCCGAGAACCCCGGGTCGGCGATCGAGTCGAAGTGCCGCTGGGACTGGCCGGCCGGGTGCCTCCCGATCCGGTCGGCGAGGCTCACGGCGCGACCGACGGTGATGTCGGCGGCGCGCTGGCTAGCCGCCGAGTCGCTGGAGCCGGTGAGCAGCAAGTAGGAGAGGCCGGCCGCGATCAGCGCGACGGCCGCGAAGCCGATGGTCAGGTAAAGCCGGACCCCGAAGGGCCGTTTCAAGCGGCCGCCGACGGCCGAGTCCCCGATCGCCATGCGGGGAGTCTAGGCCGGACTCAGGGCCGGTTCCGGGCGTTGGAGAGCAGCGCTTCCAGGCGAAACACGAGCGCCTCGAGCGCGAGCTCCTCGCCCACGTTGACCGTGAGACGGCGTCGCGTGTCCATCACGAGCTCCGCTCCGCGGCGCGCGGCGCGAGCGTCGAGGCCGCTCGCCGCCTCCCTGAGCTCCTCGAGCCGATCCGCGTTCAGCACCAGCTCCTCGGCTCCCTCGGCGACGGCGGCCATGTCGCGAAGCCAGGCCACGAGGAGCCCGAGCCCGGCGTCGAGCGCCTCGGTGCGGGCGCGCCGCGAGGCACGCTTGCCGGCCTCCTCCGCCTCACGGGCAGCGCGCCGCGCGGCGCGTCCCTCGGTCTCGCCGGCCTCGGCGGCGAGTGCCGCGAGGCGGGCGACGGTCTCCTCACCGGCGCCGGCGCCGGTGGCCTCGGCGGTCGCGACAAGGCGACGCCAGGGAGCATCCGCCAGCTCGCCGGAGAGCGCGACGGCCGCGCAATCGGCCGCAACGGCTCGCAACTCGCGACCCTCATGGCTCACCAGGTACTCGGCCCGCCGCGGGTCACCACCCGCCAGCCGGGCGGCGGCCCGGCGCTCGTCGCCGCCGTCGCCAAGCGCGCGCTCCTCGAGCCGTGCAACGACCGCCTCCTCAGTGAGCGGGCGGAAGCGCACCATCTGGCAGCGCGACCGCACGGTCTCCAGCAGCAGCTCGGGCTCGGCGCTGATCAGCAGCAGGTGGACGAAGTCGGCCGGCTCCTCGAGCGTCTTCAGCAGGGCGTTCTGGCTCTCGTCGGCCATCGCGTCGGCGGCCTCGATCACGAACACCCGGCGCTCGCCCTCGAATGGGCGATAAGCGGAAGCGGTGATCACGCGCTCGCGAACCTCGTCGACGAGGTGCTGGGTCCCGCGAGGCGACAGCCAGACCAGGTCGGGGTGCGGCGACGGGTCGGCCAGCGCGCGGCGGCGCGCGTCGTCGGCGTCGGGAGCGTCCTGGGCGAGGAGCTCCGCAGCGAAAGCCCTCGCCGCGCTCCGCTTGCCCGAGCCGGGCGGCCCGGCGAGGAGATAGGCGTGGACCGGCGCCGCGAGCGCAGCCGCGAGCGCGGCTCGGGCACCCGGCTGGTGCTCCGTGGCATCGCCCAGTGCCTGAGGGATCTCGGTGGCCGCCGGCATCAGCGCGCGACCTCGCCCACCGCGGCCATGACCCGCTCATGCACCTTGTCCGGCGAGCCCTCGGCGTCGATCACCCTGATGCGGTCGGGATGGCGGGCCGCGAGCTCGTCATAGGCGGCGGCGACGGTTCTCTGGAACTCGATGCCCTGGCCCTCGAAGCGGTCCGACCCGTCCTCGCCTCCGGCGGCGAGCCGCTGCTGGCCGCGCGCCTCCGCCCCGGACGGGTCGATGCGAAGCAGGAGGGTGACGTCCGGGGTGCACCCGGCGGTCGCGATCTCGTTCAGCCCCTCGACCAGCTCGACGCCGAGGCCGCGGGCGGCTCCCTGGTAGGCAGCGGTCGAGTCGACGAAGCGGTCGCAGATCACGCTGCGGCCGGCGTCGAGAGCCGGCCGGATGACGCTCGAGCAGAGCTCCGCCCGGGCGGCGCAGAACAGCAGCAGCTCGGCGCGCGCGTCGAGCTCGAGCTCGGCGTCCTTCAGCAGGTCACGAACCCGTTCGCCGGCCTCCGTGCCGCCGGGCTCGCGGAGCAGGAGCGTGTCGGGGCCGAGAGCCTCGCGCAGCAGCGCTGCCTGAGTCGTCTTCCCCGAGCGGTCGATCCCCTCGAGCGTGACGAACACGCCCTCGGCCTACTTCGCGGACTTGCTGCGGGCCGGCTTGCGGCGCGCCGTCTGCGGCGACGGTTTGCGGCGCCGGCGGCCGTTGCCGCTCTGGCGAGCACCGTCGCTCCCGTCGTCGCTGGCGCCGGCGGCCTCGGCCGCCGCCTTCTTGGCCTCCTGCGCGCGCTTTCGCTCCTCGCGCTTCTGGCGCATCTCGACCATCGACGGGCAGTCGTCGTTCAGGCAGAGCTTCCAGGGACGGCCGCGGAAGCCCTTGACCGTGAGCCGCGGCATCTCGCCGCAGATCGAGCAGCGCTCCTCGAGCCGCCAGAGGTCGTATCCGCGGCCGGGGAGCGGGCCGCTGACGGGGCACGAGTCCGGCGACTCGGGGTCGTCGCGGTTCCAGCCCTCGCAGCCGTACATCCGCTTGCCGCCCTTGAGCTGGATGATCCGCAACCGGTTGGGGGAGCCGTCCTCGTGCTTGCGGCCGGCCTCCTCGCAGACCTTGCAGGGGCCGAGGAACTTGTCCTCGTCCATCCCGGTCCAGATCTGCTGGGCCAGGTCCTCCTTCTTTTCCTCGAGCTCGGTGGTGGTGCCGTGGAGCATCTCGCGGCTGATCCGCAGAACCTCGTCCTTGGAGGTCTTGCCGGCCGCGATCTGGTCCATGTCCTCCTCGAGCTCGGCGGTCATCTCGGGAGTGGCCATCCGCGGGACGTAGTCGTGGAACGCCGTGTACATCGCGATCCCGGTCTCGGACGGCTCCGGGGGGTTGCGGTAGACATAGCCGCGGTCGTAGAGCTTCTGGATGATGTCGGCGCGGGTCGCCTTGGTTCCGAGCCCGCGCTCCTCCATCAGCTCCACGAGCCTCCCCTGGCTGATCCGCGACGGCGGCTGGGTCTCCTTGTCCACCACCCATGGATCGCCCTCGAGCTCGAGCTTCTGGCCTTCGGTGAGCTTCGGGATCTCCTCGTCCGCGGAGCGAGCGTAGGTGTAGATCGCGGCGTAGCCGGGGTCGATCACGACGGAGCCGCGAACGAAGTACGGCTCGCCGCCGGCCTCGATGTCGGCACGGGTGGACTCGGTGATCATCGGCTTCGAGAAGGTGGCGAGGAAGCGGCGCACGACGAGCTCGTAGACGCGTGCCTTGGGCCCGTCGAGGACGTTCGCGTGAAGCGCCTGGGTCGGGTAGATCGGCGGGTGGTCGGTCGTCTCCTTCTTGCCGCGGGTCGCGGTCAGGTCGCCGTCGAGCAGCGGCGCCGCGGCCTGGAACTCCGGGATCCGGACGAGCGAGCTGACCAGCTCGCGAGTGTTGAGTGACTGTGGATAGACCGTGTTGTCAGTCCGCGGGTAGGAGATGAACCCGTCCATGTAGAGGTCCTCAGCGAGCCGCATCGCCCGCGACGGCGTAATGCCGAGACGGCTTGAGGCGTCGGTGGTGAAGGCGGTGGTGTTGTAGGGAGTAGGCGGCCGGCGCGAGTTGCGCCTGGATGCGACCTCCTTGACCACGCCGGGTGACTTGGTCCCCGCGAGCGCGGCATCCGCCTCGGCCTTCTCCCAGAACTTGTCGGTCGCGTGATGAGCCTCGAACGACCCGTCGGGATGCTGGAAGCGGGCGAACACCTCCCAATACGGTTTCGCGACATGGGCGCGGCGCTCGAGCTCACGCTCGACGATCAGCCCGAGTGTCGGGCTCTGGACCCGGCCGACGGAGAGGAAGTTGGAGCCGAACCGTCGGGTGGCCAGCGACACGGCACGCGTGAGCGTGGCGCCCCAGATCAGGTCGATGTCCTGCCGGGCGGCGCCCGCGTACGCCAGGTCGTAGGAGAGGTCGTCGAGGTGCGAGAAGGCGCGCTCGATCTCCTGTTTCGTGAGCGCCGAGTAGCGGGCGCGATTGACGGGCGGGCGGGCGGCGAGCGCTTCGGCTTCGGACTCACCGTTGGCGCCGACGACGCCGGGGTTCACCTCGAGGATCTCCTCGAGCGCCTCGAGCCCGATCAGCTCACCCTCGCGGTCGTAGTCGGTGGCGATTACGACCGCGTCCGCGTCCTTGGCCAGCTTCTTGATCGCCTTGACGACGTTCTTGTCGGTGGGCTCCTTGATGATCTCGGCGTCGATCAGGGCATGCAGATCCGTCTCCTGCCAGTTGGAGTAGCCCTCGGGGAACGCCGGGCTCATCACGTGGCCCTTGAGGCCGACGGTCATCTGCTCGCCGCCGTCGTCGGTCCACGTGTAAAACGGCACCTTGTATGCGGCGTCCGCCTTCGCGTCGCCCCCACTGAGGATCTCGGCGATCTTCTTCGCCGAGTTGTTCTTCTCCGTGACTATCAGGCGCATTGGCCGCTCGATTCCCTAAACACTGCGGCGGGACACGATGCCCCGCCAATCGGACGCGAGAGTAGCAAGGGGCCTTTTTCGCCCGGAACGCCTACAGGACCTGCATCGGCAGGCCGCCGCGCGGCGAGAGCGTCGGCATCTGGCGGATCCGCATGCCGCGCCCGGGCTCCAGACCGAGGCGGAAACGGCGCAGGATCGCGGCCGCGATCGCGCGGATCTCGAGCTCGCCGAACCGCATGCCGATGCAGATTCGCGGGCCCGCGCCGAACGGCACGTAGGCGCCCTTCGGGAGCTTCGCCTTCTCCTCCGGCGCGAAGCGCTCGGGCCTGAAGGCGTGCGGGTCATCGAAGACGTCGGGCAGCCGGTGGCTGGCCCAGGAGGAGTAGTTGACCGGGAGCTCCGCCGGGATCCGGTAGCCGCCGAACTCGAACTCGGTGTTGGACCGGCGCGGGCCGATCCACGCCGGCGGGTAGAGGCGGAGCGTCTCCTGCACCGCCATGTCGAGGTCGGGCATCTCGGAGAAGAGCTGGGCGGCGTCCGGCGCCTCATCCCCGGCAACTCGGTCGCGCTCGTCCGCGAGGCGCTCGCTCCACTCCGGGTGGCGGGAGAGCTCGTAGAAGAGGAAGGAGAGGGTCGAGGTGGTCGTGTCGTGGCCGGCGAACAGCAGCGTCAGGATCTGGTCGCGAACCTGCTCGTCGGTGAAGCGGTTGCCCTCCGAGTCCTCGGCCTCGATCAGGAGCCCGAGAATGTCCTCGCCGGCGTCGCCCTCGCGGCGGCGGCGGGAGATCTCGCCGAGGATGATCCCGTCGAGCGTCCGTCGCACTCGCCGCAGCCGTGAGAACGGGCTGCCGGGGCCGCGGAGCACCTGGAGCCAGTACTCACGCTCATAGAAGGAGAGCCCGCGCTCGAACGTGGCCGCGACGTCCACGCCGGCCCGATCGGGATCGAGCCCGAAGAGGGCGCGCATCGCGACGCGCATGGTCACGTGGCGGGTCCAGTCGTAAAGGTCCACCTGCATGCCGGGTCGCCAGCCCTCGAGCGCCCGCTGGGCCTCCTCGCTCATCACGTCCGCGGCAGCGCCGATCCGCTCGCGGTGAAAGACGGGCAGCATGATCTCGCGGGCGCGGTCGTGGTACTCGCCGTCGGTCGTCAGCAAGCCGTCGCCGATCAGGGGGATGAGGTCGCCGAGACTGCCGTCGCGCCAGCGGAACTTGTCGCGATCGGTGACCAGGACGAAGCGGTTCGCCTCTGGGCCCAGCATGAAGACATGGATCGCGTGGAAGATGCGGATCGCGAACACCGGCCCGTGCTCCTCGTAGGCGGCGAGCAGGACCGAGAGCGGGTCGCGCCGCATCCGCTCGGTGCGCGAGATGCTGGGGAGCTTGTCGCCCGGCGGCAGCTCACCGCTCCTCGTGGCCCGGCGCTCAGCGCCGAGGTCCTCGCGGATGCGGGCGAGGGGGTTGGTCGTCGGCGCGGGCGGGACGCTCAGCGGCACGCCCTTAGATTAGACCGAGCTGGCCAGCTGGCCAAATTCGGGGGGCGCGCTCACCCGCGTTTGCGCGAAACGACGGGCGCCGAGGGAGAGCACCGAGGGTGATGGCGGGTCAACGCAATCTGCGTCCGACAGGTGGACGTGGATTGCGTTGACCCAGGCTTTACCCGCTCGGGGCTCGGTTATTGGACGACGTCGAACTTCAGCAGCGCCTGATTGTGCTTTCGGTTGTGGATCAGGAGCTTGCCGGCCGCCCCGTTCCAGGCGCGGGTTCCCCCTACGATCGGAACCCTGTGGTTCTTCTGGTTGCCGCTCGCCCTGAGCTTCCCGTTGTCGAACGTGAAGACCGCGCCGAGGTGACCACCCCGGCGGAACTTCGCGCGGAAGTGACCGACCACGTTGCTCCGGTTGTTCGGGTCGCGGAGCTTGCCCTTGAGGATGAACGCGTGCTTTCGCTCCTTGTGCGACGTGGAATCGGCGATGACCTTGAACGTCGACTCAGACCGTGCCCCGGCGGTTGGGGCGAGCACCGCGGCCGCCAGCGCCGCCACGATGCCGATCAATATCAATCTGCGCATGTGATGCCTCCTACCTCCCTGTCTGTGATGACACTGACCCATTCATTACCCCGATTTCTGTGCGCTACGCGGCCGGTGCGTGTCCGCTCGCGGACAGGGGCCGGTGACTAGGCTTGGGTCATGCCCGCCCAGGCCTATGCAGGCAAGGAGTGCGTGTGCCAGCTCCGCAAGGGGATCTGCGATCAGTCGTGCGTGCGGGACATGCTCTCCACCCCTCTTTACATCGCGTGCCTGCGGCTTACCGGCCGTGATTGCCTCGTGGTGGGCGGCGGCGAGGTGGGACTCGAGAAGGTGGAAGGGCTGCTCGCCTGCGACGGCGCCGTGACCCTCGTCTCCCCGGACGCGGTGCCCGAGCTGGAGGCCTACGCGCGCGAGGGCTCGATCCGGTGGGAGCGCCGCGAGTTCGCCGACTCGGATCTAGACGGTAAGTTCCTCGCCATCGCCGCCACGAGCATCACCGACGTCAACATCTCCGTCTACGAGGGAGCCGAGCGCCGCGCGATGCTCTGCAACGTGGTCGACGTGCCGCCGCTGTGCAACTTCATCCTGCCCGCGATCGTGCGGACAGGGCCGCTCGCCATCGCCATCTCGACGGCCGGCGCCTCGCCCGCGCTCGCCAAGCGGATGAAGCGCGAGATCGCCGAGACCTACGGCGAGCCCTACGCGCGCCTCGCCGTGGCTCTCAACGACGCCCGCGGCTGGGCGAAGGCCACGCTGCCGACCTATCGGGACCGCAAGGAGTTCTTCGAGGGGATCGTCAACGGCGACCCTGACCCGGTCGAGCTCATCCGCGCCGGCCGCGAGGACGACGTCCGCGCGTTGATCGAAGCCGCCAAGGAATCCCACCCGGCGCCGGCGGCGAGCTGATGCGGTACCGGCGCCTCGGCAAGTCGCAGCTCGAGGTCTCTGAGATCGCGCTGGGCTCCTGGCTCACATACGGGGCCGGGATCGAGCGCGAGCACACCGAGGCCTGCACCCGCGCCGCCTTCGACGCCGGGATCAACCTCTTCGACACCGCCAACATCTACGGCGTGGGGGCCGCCGAGTCGGCCTGGGGGGAGATCCTCAAGGACTTCGTCCGCGAGAGCTACATCCTCGCCACCAAGCTCTACTTCCCGATGTCGGCGACCGACCGCGGCCTGTCGCGCGAGCAGGTCCACAAGCAGCTCGACGCATCCCTCGACCGGCTGCAGACCGACTACATCGACCTCTACCAGTGCCATCGCCCCGACCCGGAGACGCCGATCGAGGAGACGATGGAGGCGCTCACCGAGGTCGTCGAGGCGGGCAAGGTACGGGAGATCGGGTTCTCCGAGTGGACCGTGGAGCAGGTCCAGGCGAGCCTCGACGTCCCCGGCACCAGGGACTTCGTCTCGTCGCAGCCGCAGTACAACATGATCTGGCGCGCCCCCGAGGCCGAGCTCATCCCCTTTTGCTCCGAGCACGGGATCACGCAGATCGTCTGGTCGCCGCTCGCCCAGGGCGTCCTCACCGGC
>DASQCL010000203.1:0-8317 GCA_035634715.1 Solirubrobacterales bacterium | reverse complement strand
CGAGTCCGGTCGCCTCCAAGCGATCCAGCATCCGTGTGATGCCCGAGGGCGAGATCCGCACCTCCCGCGAGAGGTCGATCCGTCGCATCGCGTGATCCTCCTGGCGGGAGAGCAGGAACAGCACCTCGTACTCGCTCATCGCGAGCCCGTACTGCTCCTCGAGCAGGGTGCTCAGGCGGCGGGTGAGCGTGGCATGCGCCCCCATGAGATGGCCGAATGCCTCCGTCGACCTTGGGGATGTTTTTGAAGTCAACTGTTGCATGATCAAGTATCTGCTATAGTTTTTGTTTGACGAGTCAAGTATAGCCACTCAATAGGAGGCACTTCAATGGCAACGGTAACTGAGAAAACGGCGATTCCCGCGGGCATCTGGAAGTCGGATCCGGTGCACTCGAGCGTGGCCTTCTCCGTCAAGCACATGGTGGTGGCGACGTTCCGCGGCGCATTCACGGACTTCGGCGTCACCCTCGACAACTCCGGCGGCGAGCCGGTGCTCTACGGCGCGGTGCGAGTCGACAGCGTCGACGCCCGCGACGAGAACCTGAAGGGTCATCTGCTCGCGCCCGACTTCTTCGACGCGGAGAAGACGCCCGAGATCCGGTTCACCTCGACCGACATCCGGACCGAGGGAGACGAGCTGGTCGTCGACGGCGAGCTCGAGATCAAGGGCACCAGTCGGCCCGTCGTGGCCCGCGGCACGATCGTGGGGCCGGTCGAGAACATCGCCGGCAAGGAGGGCGTCGGAATCGATCTCTCCACCACGGTGGACCGCCGAGAGTACGGCCTGAACTGGAACGCTCCGCTGCCCAAGGGCGGCTTTGCGGTCGAGAACGAGGTCACGCTCCACGTTCACCTCGAGCTCGCGAAGGAGGAGTAGTCATGCGGGTGCTGGGAATCTCAGGAAGCCTGCGGTCCGGCTCCCACAACACCAATCTCCTCAGGGTGGCGGCACAGGTCGTGTCGCCACCCCACGAGCTGGAGATCTTCAACGGACTGAGGGACGTCCCGCCGTACGACGCCGACGAGGACACGGATCCGGCGCCTGAGGCCGTGAAGGGCCTGCGGGATGCGATCGCGGAGGCCGACGCCGTCCTGATCGCGACCCCTGAGTACAACTCGTCGCTCCCCGGCCAGCTCAAGAACGCGCTCGACTGGGCCTCGCGCCCATTTCCCGGGAACGCGCTTCGCAACAAGCCGGTCGCCGTGATCGGCGCGAGCACGGGCATGTTCGGTGCCGTCTGGGCACAGGCCGAGGCCCGCAAGGTCCTGGGGGCCACCGGGGCACGCGTCGTCGACGTGGAGCTCCCGGTTCCGCACGCCGAGGCCGCGTTCGCAGGCGACCGCCTCGCCGACGCCGAGGTCCACGAGAACCTCGCCGGAATCGTCAGCGAGCTGATCGCTGTGGCCGAGGCCCGGCCCACCGAGCTCTCCGCGGCTGCCTAGACGCTAGTCGTCGGGTCCCCGCTCAGGGGACCCGGTGCACTTCGAACATGTTCGTGCCGAGCTCCTGCTGCGGGAGGCCGGCCGTGATGCCGATCAGGTCGCCGCTCTCGGCGACGCCCGCGTCCTTCGCCATCTTCGCGCAGTCCGAGAGGAGCGAGCGCAGGCTGGTCCAGTCCTCGGCGAGCATGCACCCCACGCCGAACAGGAGCTGGAGCCGGCGGACGGTTTCGATCCGAGGCGAGACGGCCAGAACGGGCACCCGCGGGCGGTGCGAGGAGACGAGGCGCGCCGTCCGCCCGCTCCGCGTCGGGACCACCAGGGCGGCCAGGCCGAGGGTGTAGGTCGAGCCGACCGCGGCCCGCGCCACCGAGCTGGCGACGTCGCTCGAGTCGCCGGTCGCCCGGTTGAAGACCCAGTCCCCGTAGGGGAGGTCGGGCTCGGCCTCGCGCGCGATCCGGTCCATGACGCGCACGGCCTCGACCGGGTATTCGCCCACCGCTGTCTCCTCCGAGAGCATGACGGCGTCGGTGCCCTGGAAGATGGCCGCGCTGACATCCGAGACCTCGGCGCGGGTCGGCCGGGGGGAGGAGACCATCGAGGCGAGCATCTGGGTGGCGGTGATCGACGGCCTCGAGTGACGCCCGGCCAGTTCAAGCAGGCGTCGCTGGACCGTCGGGACGCGCTCGATCGGGATCTCGATGCCCAGGTCGCCGCGCGCCACCATGATCCCTCCGAACGCTGCGCGGATGATCGCCTCGGCGTTCTCGGCTGCCTGCGGTTTCTCGATCTTGGCGATCAGGGGGATGTCCGCGCCGGCCACTCTGACACGCCGCTCCACCGGCAGCAGGTCCTCCGCTCGCCGGACGAACGAGACGGCGAGCAGGTCGACCGCCTCCTTCACCGCGAAGTCGACCCAGTCCAGGTCCGTGCGGCTTGCGGCCGGAAGCGGCACGTCGGTCCCGGGCACGTTGAGGCCCTGGTGCGACGCGACCGGGCCACCAACCTCGACCTCGCACCGGATCCTCCCGGGCCCCGTGCTCAAGGCCCGAAGTCGGACCCGGCCATCGGCCAGATAGATCTCCTCGCCTTGGTGGACCGCCGAGGGCAGCCCGTCCCATGACACGGGGAGGTGGTCCTCGCCCCCGACCTCCTCGCCGGTTGTGAGCGTCACCTCCGAGCCCCTGTGGAGCTCGACGACGCCGCCCTCGACCTCGTCGAGGCGGAGCTTCGGGCCCGGCAGGTCGCCCAGCACCCCCACCTGGCGACCGGCCAGCTCCGATGCCTGCCGCGCCATCTCGATGTTGGCGGCGTGCTCGTCGCGCGTTCCGTGCGAGAAATTGAGCCGCAGCACGTCCGCCCCGGCCGTGATCAGCTCCGCCATCGTGTCCACCGAGCGCGTGGCCGGTCCGATCGTGGCGACGATCTTCGTTCGCCGCCCGAGGTGCATGACCGGCGGCACGCCTCTTGCTCCGGATTCCCCGGTCATGTTTCGACCTCAGGCTCGGCCGGGACGGGGGCCTCGAGCATCTGGATGTATGGCAGTCGCCAGGCGAGCGCGGCGACCACCAGTCCCGCCGCTGTGCACAGGAGGCAGAGGAACCATTGGCCGGCCGAGAGCAGTTGGAGGTCGAAGAAGGAGCGAACCGGCGCCGCCGCGAGGATCAGGGCATAGAGGGCTCCGAGGCCGGCGACCATGGCGAGCATGTAGCTCTGAATGGTGATGTGCTCGCGGCCCGGGCCGCGTTCCAGTAGCAGGATGAAACACAGGCCGAGCACGATCAGCGTCGTGGTCGCGGCCGTTCGTCCCTCGTCCAGGGTCCCTCCGACGCGGACGAGGAAGTAGCAGAGCAGGGAGCCCAGGGCTATCCCGGCTCCGGCGGGCACGGCGAAGGCCGCGAGGGCCCGGAGGAGGCGGCCCCGGTACAGGGGGCCCTCGCTCGGCGCGAGTGCGAGCACGAAGGAGGGGATGCCGATGGTCAGCAGGGCCGCGACGGTGAGCTGGCGGGGCAGGAAGGGGAACGTGAACCCGAAGATCGCCGTGATCAGGATCAGGATCGCGGCGTAGATCGTCTTGGTTGCGTACAGGCGGCCGAGGCGGTGGATGTTGCGCGCGATCCGGCGACCCTCGCCGACGGCGCGCGGGAGCATCGAGAACTGGTCCTTGAGCAGGACGATGTCGGCGATCCCCTTGGTGACCTGGCTGCCGGATCCCATCGCCACGGCGAGCCGGGCCTGCTTGAGCGCGGGGACGTCGTTGACGCCGTCGCCGATCATCCCCGTGAAGCGCCCTTGCTCCGCGAGGGCGCCGACAAGGGCCTTCTTCTGGTCCGGGGTGATCCGGCAGAAGATCGTGTTGTTCACGGCGGCGGCGGCGAGGCCCTCGCTGTCGGCGGGGAGCTCGGGCCCATCAATGACCCCGGCGTCCCGCGGGACGCCGACAGCGTGCGCGACCGCCGTCACGGTCTGGCGGGCGTCGCCCGAGATCAGCTTGAGGTCCACGTTCTGCTCGCGCAGGAACTCGATCGTCTCGGCGGCATCGGAGCGCAGCTGCTCCTCGAGCACGATCAGCGCGCGGGGCTCGAGCGGCGGCGGCGGCTGGCTGCCCGGATCGCTCGGAAGCGGCCCGCGAGCCTCGGCGAAGGCGACGACGCGCCGGCCCGCGGCGGTGTGCTGCTCGAGCGTCCGCTGGAGCGAGGGCGATAGCTGCAGGGCGCCGGCGGAGGCGAGGACGTCCGGCGCGCCCAGCACGTAGCTGGCGCGAGCGCCGCGCCCGTCGAGCGTCAGCCCGCTCCACTTCCATACCGACGAGAACGGGACCTCCGCAAGGACTCGCTCCGGCTTGCCGGGATAGCGCTCGGCGATCGTCTCCAGCGTGCGGTTCCGCTCGCCGGCCGAGTGCGCGAACCGCGCGAGGGCGTCGTGCGCGACCTTGGGCTGCGTCTGGTCGGCGACCTCCACCGAAACCAGGCTGAGCGTGCCGTCGGTGAGCGTACCGGTCTTGTCGACGCACACGGTGTCGACGGCGGCGAGCGCCTCGGTGGCGGCCATCTGCTGGACGAGGGTGTTCATCCGCGCCAACCGGACCGCGGCGACCGCGAGCGTGACGCTCATCAACAGCACGAGGCCCTCCGGGATCAGCGTGACGAGGCCGGCGGTGGCAGTTTGGGCCGCCTGGTCGATCGGGACGCTGCGGATTGCGAGAGCTGCGAGCAGCAGGACGGCGAGCGGGATCATCAGGATGGTGGTGGCCCGGAGCACGCTGTTCACCTCGACCTGGAGCGGCGAGAGTGGGTGGCGGAACGCGCGCGCTTCGCCGGCGACCTTGGCGGCGTGGCTCTGGTCGCGCACGGCGTCGAGCTCGTAGTAGCCGGAGCCGGCGATGCAGAACGCCCCCGAGAGCAGGCGGTCGCCCTCGCCCTTCCGAACGCCGTCGGACTCACCCGTGAGAATCGACTCGTCCATCGTCAGGCCGCGCGATGAGCGGACGATGCCGTCCGCGACGAGCTGGTCGCCGGGCTCGACCCGCACGACGTCTCCGGGAACGACCTCGTCCTCGCTGAGCTCGACGTACTGCCCGTCCCGGATCACGTGGGCCTTGGGGGCGACGAGCAGCGCGAGCTGGTCCAGCGTTTCCTTCGCCTTCAGCTCCTGGCGGATGCCGATCGCAGAGTTGACCACCGCGATCAACCCGAAGAGGGCGTCTGCGAACAGCCCCAGCGCGAGCATGATCACGAAGAAGACGGCGAGGATCGCGTTGAAGAGCGTGAAGACGTTGCCCGCGACGATGCTCGCCACCGAGCGGCTCGTCGCCGGCTCGGGGAGCCCCAGTCGCTTGAGGCGCGCCGCCGCCTCGGCGCTGCTCAGGCCCTGAGCTTGTGAGGCGGCTTCCACGCCACCCATCTATACCGGAGCGCGGCGCCTACCGAGCGCCGTGCACCGTCACATCGCCGCCGCCGCCGGAATAGCATCGCGGTGCAAGTTGTCTGGGGATGGCATCAATGGAGACGTGGGACACGCCGAGGCGCTGTCCGTCGCGTTCCAAAAGGCGACGAAGGTCTATCCCGGCGCGGACCACCCCGCCGTGAACGAGCTCGAGGTCGACGTACCCGCCGGCGAGATCTGCGTGTTCGTAGGCCCGTCGGGTTGCGGCAAGACGACGGCGATGCGGATGGTCAATCGCATGGTCGACATCACCGAGGGCGACATCCTGGTCGGCGGGACGTCGGTGCGCGAACGCTCGCCCTCCGACCTCCGGCGTGAGATCGGCTACGTGATCCAGCAGACGGGCCTCTTCCCGCATCGCACGATCGCTCAGAACATCGCGACGGTCCCGGGACTGCTGGGCTGGGACGGCGATCGGGTCGAGGCTCGCGTGAGGACCCTCATGCAGTTGATATCGCTCGACCCCGATCTCGCGGACCGCTATCCGGCGCAGCTCTCAGGCGGGCAGCAGCAGCGCGTCGGGGTGGCCCGTGCTCTCGCCGCGGACCCCGGCGTGATGCTCATGGACGAGCCCTTTGGCGCCGTCGATCCCATCAATCGGGAGCGGCTCCAGAACGAGTTCCTGCGCCTCCAGGCGGAGGTTCAGAAGACGATCTTGTTCGTGACCCACGACATCGACGAGGCGATCAAGATGGGCGACCGCGTCGCGATCTTGCGGGAGGGAGGAATCCTGGCGCAGTACGCAACCCCGGCCGAGCTCCTGATGGCGCCCGCTGACGACTTCGTCGAGGATTTCGTGGGTGCCGACCGGGCTCTGAAGCGCCTCGCGTTGTTGCGGGTGGCTGACATCGACCTATGGAAGGCACCGCTCGCCTTCGTCGGGCAAGCGACCGCCGAGGTGCGGGCGAAGCTCGAGGGGGCGGAGGTGCCGCATGCCCTGCTCGTCGACTCCGAGCGGCGGCCGTTGGGCTGGCTGTCCGAGACCGACCTCCAGCAGGAGCTGGTCCCGGCCACCCCCGACATATCTCCCGAGCCGGTGATCGACCGCGACGACGTGATGCGCGACGCGCTGTCGGATGTCCTGCAACACGAGACGATGTACGCGCCGGTGGTGGACGCCGAGGGACGGATCGCGGGGGTCCTCTCGGTCGAGATCATCTCCGAGTTCCTGGGCTCCAAGGAGGCGCTCAGTGAGGAGCACGCGGCGGTGGAGCGCCCCACCGAGTGACCGTGCTCGCCGCCAAGAGCCTGATGGTCGCCGACGCGGCCAATAAGTGCGCGCCCGGCCTTCCGGCGAATTTCTGCCACCACCACGAGACGACCGGATGCGTGGCCGGCAACGGCCTCTTCTGCTTCGGCTGGGCCGCCGACAACTTCGACCGCTACGTCGGGCCCTTCTTCCGGCACTTCGAGATCGTCGCGATCTCCGTGGTCGCGGGGTTCGTGATTGCGCTGGCCCTCGCGCTCTACTCGCACCGCCACCGCGCGCTGGTCCCCCCGCTCCTGGGCGCGACGGGGGTGCTCTACACGATCCCGAGCGTCGCATTCTTCTTCCTCCTCCTTCCGATCACAGGGCTCGGCCTGTGGACAGCGGTGATCCCCCTGACCGCGTACACGCTGCAGATCATCTACCGCAACGCGCTCGCCGGGCTTTCGAACGTTCCCGCTGACGCCAAGGACGCCGGCCGGGGCATGGGGATGTCCGAGCGCCAGCTCCTGCGGCGCGTCGAGCTGCCACTCGCGACGCCGGAGATCGTCGCAGGACTGCGGATCGCGATCGTGTCGACGGTGGCGATCGCCACGCTCGCGTTCCTGGCCGGGGCAGGCGGCCTCGGGGACCCGCTCTACGCGCAGCCGACATTCAAGACGAACATCATCATGGTCGGGGTCCTGACGATTGCGATGGCGCTGATCTTGGATCTGATCGTGGTCCTAGCCCAGCGCTTCGCGATGCCGTGGCAGCGGGCGAGGTCTCGATGATCCTGCTCGCGAGCATCATCGATTCCTTCACTGGCGCGTTCGACTTCATCCTGCATTCGCGCCAGGCAGTGGGGAGCGGCCACGCCGACGTGCCGGTCGGCGGAATCCCCTTCATCTGGACCTTTGCCCGCACCCAGCTGGAGGTGAGCGCAATAGCGCTCGGTGGCGCGTTGGCCGTTGGCATGCCGATCGGCCTCATCCTCGGCCACATCGGCAAGGGCGAGTACTTCGCCGTCGGTTTCGGCAACGCGGGTCGCGCCGTCCCGGAGATCGCCGTCGTCTTCCTGCTCGCCGCCCTCATCGGCATTGGCCTCGGCAACGTCGCCCTAGCGCTCGGGATCCTGGGTCTGCCGCCCATCCTCACGAACACGTTCGTGGCCATCCGGCAGGTCGATCCCACGGCCGTCCAGGCCGCCGAGGGCATGGGCATGCGCCCGTGGCAGGTCATCCTGCGGGTCGAGCTGCCACTCGCCGCTCCCACGATCATGACCGGCATCCGGACCGCGGCGATCAACATCTTCGCGACCGCGACTATCGCCTCCTTCGTCGGGCTCTCGACCCTCGGGGACCTGGTCACGGGCACGAATGTCTACGGCACCGATGGCGTGGTGGCGGGTGCGATCGTGATCGCGGTGCTCGCCGGCTCCATCGAAGCCGCGCTGGCGGGCGTGCAACGGCTCGTGACGCCGCGAGGACTGAAGCTGCAGCGGGCTGCCCG
This sequence comes from Solirubrobacterales bacterium, assembly GCA_035634715.1. Taxonomy (GTDB): domain Bacteria; phylum Actinomycetota; class Thermoleophilia; order Solirubrobacterales; family 70-9; genus AC-56. Next base: position 234 of record DASQCL010000203.1, on the reverse strand, counting down.
CTCCGCATAGGATTCTCACGATGGGCTCACTTGGCCTTAGCGTCCAACGGTGAAAGGGGATAGGGAGAGATGAGAGGTCTTCGACTGCGCGGCGTGTTCGCGCTGATGATTGCCGCGATCCTGGCGGTCACGATCGCGGCGTGCGGAGGCGGTGGCAGCAGCACCACTTCGTCGACCAGCGCGTCCGGCAACAGCGACAACCTGATCGTCTCCAACCCGGCGAACGGCAAGGTG
>DASQCL010000202.1:0-7147 GCA_035634715.1 Solirubrobacterales bacterium | reverse complement strand
ACGATCCCGATCCGGCTCTCGCGCGGGCGGAGGCTGCGCCGGATCCAGTGGCGCCGGGAGTCGACGGTCATCGTCTCCATGTCGTGGTGAACGGCGCCCGCGATCGTCTCCTCGAGGCCCTCACGTCGCTCCGAGGCCGGCAGGCTGAGCGCGACGGTCGGAGACCCGGTCGCGTGCTTGCGGGCCCGCGTCCATGCCTCGAGGATCCGCTCGCGCGCCTCGTCGCTCAGCGGCCGCCGCTTCATCGGCTCGGCGCTCCACGCGTCGAACAGGGCCTCGACCGACGGCACCCTGATCGCAAGCTCCGCCACAGGATCGCTAGTCGACGACTCGCAGGTCCTTGGCGACGCCGCTGAGGTTGCGGCAGCCGTTGTCGGTGACCATCACCAGGTCCTCGATGCGGACGCCGAAGCGGCCCGCGAGATACACGCCCGGCTCGACCGTCACCACGTCGCCTGCATCGAGCGTCTCCTCGGAGCGCTTGGAGAGGCGCGGCGCCTCGTGGACCTCGATCCCCACCCCATGCCCCAGCCCGTGGCCGAACTCGTCGCCGTAGCCGTCGGCGATGATCGCGTCGCGGGCGACGGCGTCGGCCTCGGTCCCGGGCGTTCCGGCACGGATCGCCTCGAGGGCGGCGACCTGGGCGGAGCGCACGACCTCGTAGACCTTGCGCGCCTCGTCGTCCAGCTCGCCCGTGGCGACGGTGCGGGTGCAGTCCGAGCAGTAGCCGTTGACGATCGCCCCCATGTCGATGAGCAGGAACTCGTCCTTCTTCACCTCTCGGTCGGAGGAGTCGTGGTGCGGCAGGGCGCTGTTCTCGCCCGCCGCGACGATGGCCGGAAACGACGGGTCCTCGGCCCCGAGCTCACGCATGCGCTGGTGGGCATCGAGCATGATCGCCCGCTCGGTCCGCCCGACCACGCCGCGGTCGTAGATCCATTCGTAGACCTGGTCGGTGATCCGTGCGGCCTTCGCGATCGCCTCGAGCTCCCAGGCGTCCTTGTGGCGGCGGAGCCTCTCGACGAGGCCCGTCACGGCGACGAGCTCCACCCCGTCGGGAGCGATCTCGAGCAGCTTCGCGTGGTTCTTGACACTCGTCTTCGCATCGTCGTAGCCGACGCGGCCGCGGAGGCGCTTCGCGGAGTCGGGTATCAGGCCCCGATCGATCACCACGCGCTCGAACTCGGGGGCGACCTCACGCTCGGCCCGCTCCGTGTAACGGAAGTCCGTGAAGAAGAGGCGCTCCTCGGCGCCGATGAGCGCCAGCCCGCTGCTGCCCGTAAACCCGGTCAGCCAGCGCAGGCTCGCGCCGTCCTCGCGACCCGTCTCGCTGGGGTGCACGAGGTCGCCGACCAGCAGCTGGTCGAGACCGGCGTCGGCGACGAGCGTGGCCAGCCGGTCCGATCGCGGCTCCCCGTTCATTCCTCGAACTCCTCCTTCAGCAGCTCCAGCGCCTCGCGGTAGCCGTCGGCGCCCTTCCCGGACACGACCCCGAGCGCCAGGCCCTTGAAGACCGAATGACGGCGCCAATCCTCTCGGGACTGGATGTCGGACAGGTGGACCTCCACGAAGGGAACCTCCGCGATCTCGAGCGCGTCGCGGATCGCATAGCTGTAGTGGGTCCAGGCCCCGGCGTTGATGATCGCCGAGTCGGCGAGCTCGGGCAGGCGGTGCAGGTACTCCACGAACTCGCCCTCGAAGTTGGACTGGAAGAACGTGACCCCGAGATCGAGGTCGACGGCGTAGCGCTTGATCTGCACCTCGAGCTCCTGCAGCGACATGCCGCCGTACTGCTCCGGGTCTCGCCGGTCGAGGACGTCGAAGTTGACGCCGTGGAGCACCTCCACGCGGTTCTTCATCGAAGCTCCTCCACGACGGCCCGCAGCGCGTCCGGCTCGACGCGCTGGGCCGTGCGGGGATCGCCTGGCTCGGGGAGAAGCACGAAGCCGACGCCTTCCGCGGTCCGCTTCTTGTCTCTCTCCACCGCCTCGATCACCGCGTCGACGTCGACCGAGTCGTCGAGGCTCGTCGGCAGGCCCTGGCTCGAGAGGAGCCCGGCGACCTCGTCGCGCAGCTCGGCGGCGTCGGACAACCGGAGCGCCGCGAGCAGGCCGAGCGCGACGGCCTCGCCGTGGCGGTAGCGCTCGTATCCGGTGGCGGCCTCGATCGCGTGCCCGACCGTGTGCCCCAGGTTGAGCACCGCCCGGCGCCCCGCGTCGCGCTCGTCGGCCGCGACCACCTCGAGCTTCGTGCGCGCGCACTCGAAGACGATGGCAGTGAGGTCCGCCGGGTCAAGGTCCCCGAGCCCGCGAACGCGCTTCCAGAGGTCGCCGCCGGCGATTAGCGCCGTCTTGACGACCTCCGCGAAGCCGGCCGCCATCTCCTCCGGCGGGAGCGTCGCAAGCGTGGACGTGTCGGCCAGCACGGCGCTCGGCAGGTGATATGCGCCAACGTAGTTCTTGGCCTCGGGGAGGTCGACGCCGGTCTTGCCGCCGTAGGCGGAGTCCACCTGCGCCACGAGCGTCGTCGGCACCTGCACCACCTCCACCCCGCGCTGATAGGTGGCCGCGCAGAAGCCGCCGAGATCGCCCACCACGCCGCCACCGAGGGCGACCAGGTGGTCGTCGCGGGCCATCCCCTGCCGCGCCAGCTCGCGCAGCACGCCCTCGGCCTCGGCCAGCGTCTTCGTCCGTTCCCCGGGCTCCACGGTGACCTGCCCGGCCACCGGCTCGATCACTCGGCCGTAAAGGCCCGCGACCGTCGCATCGGCGACGCGGAAGCGGCGGCTGGCGAGCGGCCACCACCCCTCCGCGAGGATGCCAGGCCCCACGTAGGCCGGGTACTGGCCCGAGGCGCTGATCCCCCACGCCATCCGCGTGCCGTGCGGAAGCTCGCGGAGACCGAGGAGCGACGGCAGCGCCCGGCTGACCAGCCCCTGGTCGGCGGAGGGCAGGACGGCGTCGGCAAGCCGCGCGTAGATCGGCTCGCGCTCGCGATGAAGCTCTTCGAAGCGCTTGCGGTCCTTCGCGAGCGGCCGGCCGCTCCCCTCGACCCGCCGCCACGCCTCCTCGGCGGACACCTGGAGCCAGACGACGATGTGGCGGTCGAGGGCCTTCCGGACCCGCTCCGAATAAACGGCGCCGCCGCCCAGCGCGACCACGCCGCCGTCGGCGTCCTGGAGCAGACGCTCGACCTCCGACGCCTCGAGGGCCCGAAACTCCTCCTCCCCGCGCTTGCCGAAGAACGTGATGATCGGCATGCCGAGCTCCTCCTCGAGCATGTCGTCCGCATCCACCGCCTCCAGGCCCGCTGCCTGAGCCGCCTTCGCGGCGGTGGTCTTGCCGGCCCCCATGAAGCCGATGAAGACGAGCGCCGGGGTGCGCCCCGGCGCGCTATCGCCGTGGGCGTGGCGGCCCTCTACCGCCGCCAATCGATTCGCTCCCTGTAGGCGGTGTAGGCCGCGATCGCGTCGTCGATGTGATCGCCGCCGAACTTCTCGCGGTAGCCCTGCGCCAGCGTCAGCGCGGTCATGGCCTCACCCACCACGCCCGCGGCGGGCACGACCGTGGAGTCGGTGCGCTCCCGAAGCGCCTGCGCGGGCTCCTTGGTCTCTGTGTCGACCGAGCGCAGCGGCTTGGTCAGGGTGGAGATCGGCTTGAGCGCCCCACGGACGATCAGCGGCTCACCATTCGTCATCCCGCCCTCGACGCCGCCCGCGCGATTGGTCTCGCGCCGCCAGCCCTCCTCCTCCGACCAGAAGATCTCGTCATGTGACTCGGAGCCCGGCTTGGCGGCGACCTCCCACGCCTCGCCGACCGACACACCCTTCACGGCCTGGATCGAGACGAGCGCCTGGGCGAGCCGCCCGTCGAGCCGCTCGTCCCAGCTCGTGTGCGAGCCGATGCCGGGAACGAGCCCGAAGGCCCGGACCTCGAAGATCCCGCCGAGGCTCTCGTTGGCCTTGCGCAACCGGTTGATCTCCTCGACCATCGCCTCGCCGGCCTCTGGGTCCAGACAGCGGACCGGCGACTCGTCCACGCCCGCGAAGTCCTCGGGTGTGAGGTCGTCGCGCTCCGGCGCCGAGACCGACCCGATCCGCACCACGTGGCTGTGGACGCTCACGCCGAAGGCGCGCAGAAGCTCCTTGGCGAGCGCCCCGGCAGCCACTCGCGCCGCGGTCTCGCGCGCGCTTGCGCGCTCCAGGACGTTGCGGACGTCGTCGTGGCCGAACTTCAGGAGGCCCGCGAGGTCGGCGTGGCCGGGCCGCGGGGTGTGAACCTCCTCGACCTCGGCGTCGACCGGCCAGGGGTTCATCCGCTCCTCCCAGTTGGCGTAGTCGCGATTCGCGACCAGCACTGCAACCGGGCTGCCGAGCGTTCTCCCGTGGCGGAGGCCGGATCGAATCTCGACCGAATCGCTCTCGATCTTCATCCGCCCGCCGCGACCATGCCCGAGCTGGCGCCGCGCCATGTCAGCGTCAATCCGCCCGCGATCGAGCTCGAGCCCCGCGGGCAGCCCCTCGACTATCGCCACGAGCCCGGGCCCGTGCGACTCACCGGCGGTTGTGAAGCGAAGCGTCGCCACGGCCGCCAACCCTAGCGACGGGCGGGCAGCTCAGACGGCCGCCCCGTGGCAGTCTCAGCCCTGTCCGAGGAGCGGAAGCTTGGGCTTCAGGTCCGCGTTGCCCTTGGAAACCTTGGCCGGCAACTTGTGGCCGATCTCGACCGCGTGGATGTCCTTGAGCACCAGGTTGAAGCGCTTGTTACTCGGCGCGTAGTGGAAGCTCGCCTTGTCTCCGGCTCGCATCACGATGTACTGACAGTCGGCAGGCCTGGGGACGCAGCGCCCGTCGCCCTTGACGGAGTCCACGTCGGTCGAGACCAGGAAGAGCGCCTGCTTCCCGTTCGCCTCGAGGAACGACAGGATCGGCCTCGACTTGCTGGGCAGGAGCGCGAGGCTGTCGACCTCGGGCCGTGCGGCGAGTTGGCCCGGCTCCCCCACCTTGACCGAGACCCGGTAGGTGTACAGGTGGGAGCTGGGCTTGGTGTCCGTCGCCGATGGGCTCGAGCCCGTGGATGGCGACGTCGCGCCGACCGGTGGCGATGAGGTTCCTCCGGTCGAAGGCGTCGAGGAGGTCGGCGAGCTGGTGGGGAGACTCCCGGTACCGCTGGATGTGGACGTGGCAGTCGACGATGTGGATGTGGACGCGCCGGTCCCGCTCGAGGTCACATGTACCTGCGCGCTCGCCGGAGGCGTCGTGAACTGCTGGTGAAACGGGTTCTTGCTGGTCAGATGGTCCAGGCGCTTTTGGTACTGCGTCCCGGCGAGCTGCTGCGTCACGACCGCCGGGACCGCCGCGCTGTCGGACTTGCTCGCGTTGCCTACAGCGACGGCCGGAGTGGTCGCAGACGAATGGCTCTTCAGCAGCACCGGGACCGCCAGCAGGGCCACGACCAGCGCGACCGCCGGGATCAGGAGGTGCCGATCGCGCATGTCGCGATAGAGGTTTCCGAGGAATTGCGGCGGGCGTACGTTCTTCATGGTGCGGTCGTGGTGGTCGCAGTGGAAGTGGTGGACGTTGTGCTCGTTGGGGACCCGGTGGAGGTGAGCGTCGGCGTCTCGGATGCGGGGCCGGTGGGAGTTGCCCCGGCCGTCAAGCCCTGGTCGGCCGGCGTCAGATAGGTCGTGACGTGGAGCTGCGCGGTGAGGACGGGATTGGTGAGCGACCCCGTCTTTTCGGACGGCTGGAGCGTGAACCCGTTCACGGTCAGGAGCCGTCCCCGCACGTCGACCAGCCCGCCGCGCGTATGGACCATGCCGTCCACGCGCTGCATGAAGTCGGCCATCTGGAAGAACTCGCCGGTGAAGTTGAGGTCGTAGTCCATGACAGGCAGCCCCGCGGGACCCACCGTGGCCCCGATGGGAAGGGTGGACGCGGCGGCCTCCGTTGCGGGAGCGGCCACGGCGGTCGAGGTGTCGGAGGAGGTCGTCGATGACGAGGAGTCGCCGACAGTGGATGAGCTCCCCGAGCTCGACGAATCCGTCGGTGGCGGGGTTGGGGTGGTGGGAGCCGCGGAGCTCGAGTCGCCGGACTGGGACAGGTTGATCGCCTGGAACTGGACCCCGGAGCTCGCTGCCATGCGCTGGAGCTGGACCAGGAGGCTCGCCTGCTCGCTGTCGGCCGGGACGGCCTTCCCAAGCACCACCAGGCGGCGATAGTCGATCCCGAACGAGCGGCGCGCCTTCTCCCCGGCGGCCACCTGCTGCTGCGTGTCGCTCAGCGACGACTGAAGCTGGGACACCTGGTCTCCGAGCTTCGATGCCTCATCCCGCTTCGGGCTCACGATCACGAGCCAGAAGCCAACGAGCAAGCCCACGAACGCGAGGCACCCGAGGACGACCTGCTCGTTGCGCTTCACGGTGCGCTCCCGTTGTTCGAGACCACCGCGCTCGCCGAGGCGCCACCGCTGGAGCCTCCGCCGCCCGAGCCCGTCGTCTGCGGCGAGGCCTGATCTGCACCCGTCGTCGTCGTCGTGGACGCGACCGGCGCTTCCGCGGGAGCCGGGGCCGTCGTGGCGGCCGGCTGCGCGCCGTCGAACGCCGCGACGACCTCGAAGGTCGCGATGAAGTCGCGCGACGCGCATTCGACGGTGCTCTGACCGGAGGACGCCGAGCTCGAGCTCGTCGAGCTGTTCGAACTGGATTCAGCGCCGGGCCGGTCCGAGCTGAGCACGGTCACACGCGTTACGCCGTCGACGTCTCGCAGCGCGGCCAGGAACTTCGCAACGGCCTCATGTCCCGAGGCGCAGCCGTTGATGTCAAGCGACGGCCCGGTCACGCCGTCGACGGCCGTGGTCGAGCTCGAGGTGCTGGACGACGGATCCGTCGCTGCGGTCGCGGTCATGCTGATGAGCCAGACGTCGTCCGGCAGCACGAGTGCCAGCTCATGCAGGGCTCGCTCCCAGTCGAACCGACTGGTCGCCAGGCTCGCGACGGTCTCCTGGCGGGCCTGCTGCAGGTCCGCGAAGTTCGTGTACGTGCTCAGTTGATCGGCCCTCGCCTGCGTAGCATCAACCTGGGACTGGAGGCTTGCCACCTCCGCCTTGCGATCGGCGATCTTGTTGCCGGTCAGCGCCAGGAGCGTGAC
>DASQCL010000201.1:0-2484 GCA_035634715.1 Solirubrobacterales bacterium | reverse complement strand
CCCGAGGAACGATGGTTCGAGTTCGCGGTGCTGGCCCGCGCGGCCATCCTCGCCTGCTGCCTGGTGATCTGGGTGCGCAGGGACGCCCCCACGCTGGTGCTCGGGGCTCGGGGATGGCGGCCACTCCGCGCGCCCGGGCGGGTCCCCGCATGATCGCGTCCTCGACGGAATCCGTTCCTCGGATCCGGGATGGAGTGCGCGAGTCGCTCTGGGCGTTCCTCGGGGCGCGGCTGCTGTTGTTCGCGATCTCGGTGGTGGGCGGCGGCGCTCTCGCCCTGCCACCGGATCAGCCCCCCACGGACGCGGGCTATCCGATCCCGAACCTGTTCCCCGGGTGGCACATGCTGTTCACGGCCACCCAGCGCCAGGACGCGGCGTGGTTCCTGCGGCTCGCGACCAGTGGATACGCCCACGGTGACGGAAGCGCAGCCTTCTTCCCCCTGTATCCGTTGACCGTTCGGCTCGTCGCGGCGCTCCCGGCGATCGGACCGCTCGGCGCAGCACTGATCGTGTCCAACGCAGCGTTCCTCGGCGCGCTGATCATGGTCCATGCGCTGACGAGGTTGGAGCTCGGGGCCGAGGCCGCCCGGCGGACCGTGCTGTTCGGCGCGTTCTTCCCGACGGCGTTCTTCCTGCTCGCCCCGTACACGGAACCGGTCTTCCTCCTGTTGTCGATCGCCGCCTTCTGGTTCGCTCGTCGCAACCGATGGATCTGGGCGATGGTCGCCGGGGCCGGTGCGGCGGCGACCCGCAGCATCGGCGCGCTGCTGATCGTCGCGCTCGCGGTCGAGGCGCTCGTCCAGTGGCGGAACGGACGTCTGTTGCTCCCACGGCTGGGCGCCGCGCTCGGGGTCGCGCTGGGACCCCTCGCGTATCTGGCCTATTGGCAGGTCCGGTTCGGAGACTTCTGGGCGCCGCTCGACGCGCAACGCAACTGGCAGCGGGAGGCCACGTTCCCGCTCACCGCCCTGTGGCACGCGATCAAGCTCACCTGGCTGTACCAGACGTGGTGGCTGATCGACGTGATCGTTGTCGGGATCGCCATCGCCGGCATCCTGGTCGCCGCCTTCCGCGTTCCGCTCACCTACACCGTGTACGCGGGGATGAGCGTGCTGATCCCGCTGACCTTCACGTACGAGCAGCGACCGCTGACCTCGATGCCGAGGTTCATGGCGGTCGTCTTCCCTGCGTGGTGGGGGTTCGCCATCGCCGCGGAGCGCCGGCGTCCCCCCGAGACGGCCTTCCTGGTCGCCTTCGCGGCCGGCTTCTCGCTGCTCGCCTACCTGTTCATCAACTGGCAGCCCGTCTTCTAGGTCGTGGACTGCTCGTCTTCCCCTGAAACCGTTTAGGATTGCCGCGACCCGGGGGGGGCGCGCTCCACTCGGGCCTTCTACGGCCGATGGAGGAGCCAGTGACGATCAGGGTCGCGATCGCGGACGACCACTCGCTCGTACGCCAGGGACTTCGGCGCTACCTGGACATGGCCGACGGGATCGAGGTCGTGGGCGAGGCATCGAACGGCAAGGAGCTCTTGGAGCTCATCGGGAACGAGAACCCGGATATCGCGCTGATCGACATCCGGATGCCCGAGATGGACGGTCTGGAAGCCGCACGGGTGATCCGCGATCAACACCCCAAGGTCGGCGTCATCATGCTCACCGCGTACGATGACCGGCAGTTCGTCGTTGAGGCCGTGCGGAGCGGCGCGCGCGGCTACGTCTTGAAGGCACGCGATGCCGAGCACCTGATCCAAACGGTGCGGCTCGTGGCCGGCGGGAACATGGTCATCGACCCGCAACTCGTGGTCGCCCTCGCCGAAGAGCTTTCGACCGCGAAGGAACGCGATCGCAAGGCGGAGACCCTGACCGCGCGAGAGATCGAGGTGCTGCAGCTCCTCGCGTTCGGCCACACCAACCGGGACATCGCCGAGCGCCTCTACATCTCCCCCGACACCGTGAAGACCCACCTCGAGCACATCTTCGAGAAGCTGGGCGCGTCCGACCGCACCGCGGCGGTCGCCGAGGCGCTCCGCCGGCGCCTGATCGAGTAGCGGCCCCCCGCCGGTCGGGCTAGTCCATCCGGCGGAGCTCGAACGGCTGGCCGGGTGATGGAGCCGGGCATGGCATTCGGCCATCATGAAGGGTCATGGACGCGACGACCTCCCGTTGGCGCCCGCCCGGCATGTCGGTCCTGCTCGTCGGGGTCGCGATCGTCGCGGTCGCCCCGACGCTCGTGACCGGGTCCGGCACGCACCAACAGGCGATGGCGGGGGCGGCAGGCTCGGCGCTCGCCGCGGTCGTCGCCGGGATCCTCATCCGGACGGCTTCGCGAGACGAGGACGCGTGGCCAAGCGCGGAGGGTCTCGCCTGGGCGATGTTCCTGATCGCGGCGGTTTCCTTCGCCTACCTGGCCGTGGGGATCGCCTCGGATACGGCCGAGCATCCCCGACCGGCTGACGCGCTCCTGCTGCTGCTCCTGATCCCG
>DASQCL010000200.1:0-4929 GCA_035634715.1 Solirubrobacterales bacterium | reverse complement strand
CGCCGCGGGTGCCGCGGACGAGGCCCGTGCGGCCGCCGAGTCCGGCGCGTCTCGCACCGCTAGGGCCGCGCTGGGCTTCGAGGAACTGCTCGAGGGGGACGTTGACGCGGTCAAGCGCGCCCACCGCGCCTACGTTCGCCGCCAGCTCACCTGGATGCGGAGGATGGAGGGAGTCGACCTGATCGACCGCACCGGACGGGACGACGGGAGCGTCGCCGACGAGATCGTCTCCGTGCTCGGAGAGAATGGCGCCTGACATGAAGTTCGAGAAGTGGCAGGCCCTGGGCAACGACTACCTCATCTTCGAGAGCGGCGCCCTGCCGTGGGAGCTCACGCCTGAGCGAATCCGGCGGCTGTGCGAGCGACACAGGGGCATCGGGGCCGACGGGATCCTGCTCATCTCTGAGTCCGATGATCCGCTGGCTCTGGCGCGAGTTCAGATCTTCAATCCGGACGGATCGGAGGCGGAGCTCTCCGGAAACGGCGTGAGGCAGGCGGTGCTGTACCTGGAGCGGGCCAACTGGACGAGCGCAGGCGGGGGCTTCTCGGTTCTCACTAGGGCCGGCCGGATCACGGCGACGGTGACCGACCACGACACGGCCACGTTGGAGATGGGCACCGCCTCGGTCACGTCGCCGGACTTCCCGACCGGCGGGCCGGACGGCACGGGCACGGTTGAGGCGGGAGCGCGCCAGTGGAGCTTCCAGCACATCTCGATCGGCAACCCCCAGTGCGTGATCGATGCCGGCGACGAGGTCGAGGACCTGGACCTGGCGGCGATCGGCCCCGCGGTCGAGAATTCGGACCTCTTCCCAAACCGGACGAACGTGTCGTTCATCCGGATGGATGGCGCGAGGGTGCGCGCCAGGATCTTCGAGCGTGGGGTGGGGGAGACCGCCTCATCCGGGACGGGCGCATGCGGAGCCGCCGTTGCGGCCTACATCCGCGGCGCCCCCAGCCTTATCACCGTGGAATTGGACGGCGGCGAGCTCGTCGTCGAGATCGGCGACGAGCTTGAGGTGCGGCTGACCGGAAGGGCGTCACCCGTGTTCCGGGGGGAGCTCTCCGGCGATCTCCAGCAGGAACTGGCCTCGCTCAGCTAGTCCGTAACCTTCCCGCGCATGGCGCAGGACACGAAACGCCGGCTGACTGAGCCGTCGAAGCGGCTCGAGGCCGTGCCCGCGTACATGTTCGCCGAGATCGAGCGGCGGGTCGCCGAGAAGCGCAAGGCGGGCATCGACGTCATCAGCCTCGGCATCGGTGACCCGGACCGCCCGACCTATCCGCACATCATCACGGCGATGCGGGCCGCGGTCGCCGAGCCGCCCAACCACCGCTACCCGACGAATCGAGGCCGCCAGGAGTTTCGGGAGGCGTTCGCCGGTTTCTACGACTCGCGGTTCGGCGTCGCGATCGACCCCGAGACCGAGGTGTTGCCCGCCATCGGCGCCAAGGAGTGCATCTACAACCTGTGCTTCGCGTTCATGGACCCGGGTGACGCCGCGCTTGCCGCCGACCCGGGATACCCCGTCTACACGGGCGGTCCGGCGCTGGCGGGCGCCGAGGCGGTGCTGATGCCGCTGCGCCGGGAGCTGGGTTTCGCTCCCGACCTGGACGCGATTTCCCAGGAGGACCTCGAGCGCGCGCGGCTGATGTTCCTGAACTACCCGAACAATCCCACCGGGGCCGTGGTGCCTGACGGCCTCTTCGAGCGGGCGGTGGAGCTGGCGCGTGAGCACGAGTTCCTCGTGGTCCACGACAACGCGTATTCCGAGACCACCTACGACGGGTACGTCGCCCCGAGCTTCCTCGCCACCCCCGGCGCCAGGGAGGTCGGCGTGGAGGTTTTCTCGCTGTCCAAGGGCTTCAACATGACGGGCTGGCGCTGCGCCGCGATCCTCGGCAACCCGGACGCGATCGCCACCTACTGGCGTCTGAAGACGAACGTCGACTCTGGTCTGTTCGAGGCGGTCCAGCTCGCGGGTGTCGCAGCACTCACCGGGCCGCGCGAGCCGCTCGAGGAGATGAACGCGATCTACGCTCGTCGCCGGGATCTCGTCGTCGGCGCGCTCCGCGAGATCGGGGTGGACGTCGAGCCCCCCAAGGGCACGATCTACGTCTGGGCGCCGGTTCCGGAGGGCCACACCTCGATCTCGTTCGCGGAGCTGGTGCTCGACGAGGCCTCGGTGGTGGTTTCGCCGGGCTCCATGTACGGCCCGAGCGGCGAGGGCTTTTTTCGAATCAGCCTCACGACTCCCGACGATCGCATCGCCGAGGCCGTCGCCCGGCTACGGGAGCACCTGGCACCCGGCACTTAGTGGCATCGGGCGCTTAGTAGATTTGTTGAGTTCTTAACGGGATCTCAAAGGAATCTTTAAACACGGCCGATACGTTCCCGCGCCGCTTCGCAGGATCTTCACGGATCGCTCCGCAGGACACCGCGGCCGGACAGCAAATTCTCGGAGAGATGGTTCAACTCGGCATATTGCTTGCTCTCGCCAGCGCGTTCGTCGCGAACCTCGGGCTCCTCTGCAAGTACCGAGGGGCGATGGCGGCGCCCACGGTCGAGCTCAAACACCCACTCCGGAGCGGCGCCGGGCTCTTCCGATCGCGCTGGTGGCTCATCGGCTTTGCCGTCGCCACCGTAGGCTGGACCCTCCACGTCGCCGCGCTGTCGATGGCGCCCCTCTCCCTGGTGGAGACCACGCTCTCGGGCGGGATCCTCCTGCTGGCGTGGGCCGCCGAGCGCTGGTTCGGCGTCAAGGTCGGCCCGCGGGAGTGGATCGGCGTCGGTCTGTGCGCAATCGGCCTGGTCCTCCTGGCCCTGACCTCCGCGGGTCACGGCGGCGCAAGCTCCAGGTACTCGGTCGAGGCCATGGCGGCGTTCGAGGCCGCCGCTGTCGGAATCGGTACCGCGCTGCTCCTGTCCGGCAGCGCCGGCGTGCCAGGGCGCGCGAGCGGCCCCTTCCTCGGAATCGCCGCCGGCCTGATGCTCGGCGTCGCGAACGTCGCCGTGAAGGCGCTGACCGGCACCGTTCCGGGCGACCCGCTCGCGATCGTGAGCCCCTGGGCCTTCACCGCCCTCGTGGCGGGCGTCGGCGCCTTCCTGGCGCTGGGGCGAGGGCTCCAGACGGGTGGCGCCATCCCCGTGATCACGCTCAGCTCCGTGACCGCGAACCTGGTCTCCGTGGCGGGCGGGATCGCCGTCTTCGGCGACCCGATGGGGACGGACCCGCTCGCGATCGCCGCCCGCAGCATCGCCTTTGCCGCGGTGATCGCGGCCGCGATCGTCCTGCCCGCTCCCGGGCAGGCCGCAGCCGCTCGGGCTTAGACCCAGCCCCCGTAGCGCTCAGTGCGTGACGCTGGTCTTGACCCGTTTGCGCTCCGACTCGGTGACGGGCCCCTTCTTCTCGAGGGTGGCGATCGCCGCGCCGATGTCCTCGTGGAGCGTGTCGACCAGCGAGCGAGCCAGGTTGAGCTTGACGAGGGCGCGCATCATCTTCACGTCCTGGGCGTTCGGGGGCATCGTGTAGGCGGGCAGCATCCAACCGCGCTCGGCGGCCAGCTGGAAGGCGATGTCGAACTCGTCGTAGGCGTGTTCCTCCGCGAGGTTGAAGGCGACCAGCGGCAGCGTCTCCTCGTCCTTGCCGATGATCTGGAACTTGCCGAGCCCCTCGATGTCGTCGGCCAGGGACTTGGCGTTCGCCTGCATGATCTCCATGATCCTGCGGTAGCCCTCCTTGCCGAAGCGGACGAAGTTGTAGTACTGGGCGAGGATCATCGAGGAACCGGTCGAGAAGTTGAGGGTGAAGGTGTCATCCGCCCTGCCCAGGTAGTTCTCGGTGAAGACCAGCTCCCGCGCGAGGTCGGACTTCTCTCTGAAGACCAGCCACCCGATCCCCGGGTAGACGAGGCCGAACTTGTGTCCCGAGACGTTGATCGATCGCACCTGCTCCAGTCGGAAGTCCCATTCGGAGTGCGGGTACAGGAACGGCCATACGAACCCGCCGCTCGCTCCGTCGATGTGCAGCGGGACGTCGAGACCCTTCTTCTCCTTCAGCTCGAGCAGGAGGTTGTTGATCCCGACGACGTCGTCGGCGTGCCCGGTGAAGGTGGTGCCGACGACGGCGGCGACGCCGATCGTGTTCTCGTCGACGTGTGGCTCGACGTCCTCGGGGCCGACCGTGTACTTGCCCGCCTGCAGCGGCACGATCCGCGGCTCGACGTCGAAGTAGCGGCAGAACTTCTCCCAGACGACATGTACGTCCCCGCCGAAGACCAGGTTCGGGTTGTCTGTCGGCTTGCCCGCGGCCTCACGGCGCTGGCGCCACTTCCACTTGAGCGACAGCGCTCCGAGCATGATCGCCTCGGAGGAACCCTGGGTGCTGGTGCCGGTGGTCTCGCCGGGCGCGTGAAAGAGCTCGGCGAGCATCCGGATGCACCGCTGCTGAATTTCGAACGTCTGCGGATACTCGGCGTGATCGATGTAGTTGCGATGGAGGTTGTCGTCGATCACCCTGCGGGCCTCGGGCTCCATCCAGGTGGTCACGAAGGTGGCCAGGTTCCGCTCGGGGATGCCCTCGACCGCAAGCTCTTCCTCGACCAGGCGCATAGCCGCAATGGCCGGCATCGGCTCTTCCGGTATCGCGCGGTCCGGAGCGCCTCGTGTGATCCATTCGCCGACCTGCTGGACAGCGAGCTGTTCTAGGTCTACCTTCATCCGGCTCCTCCTGATCGCCCCGACCGAACTCACGGCCGGTTTGTGCAATCAAATCACGCCAGCCGTCGGGCGCCTCGCCCGAATCGAGTGAAATCTGAGCCGTCCGCCGCGACGGATACGAAACGGACCCGATGTCCTGGGTCTTGCTGATCACCGCGGGCGCGTTCGAGACCGGCTTCGCCGTGATGCTGAAGCAGAGCGACGGGTTC
>DASQCL010000199.1:0-6791 GCA_035634715.1 Solirubrobacterales bacterium | reverse complement strand
GTCCGTGAAGCTGCCGCCCACGCACCCCGCGTACGTCCTCAATCGCGGCTTCTGGGCGATGCTCACGTCGCGCATCCGGCAGGAGGGCTGGGAGGACGTCGAGGACTTCGTCGACCCGATCGAGCGGATCTCCGCGCCCTATTACGAGGTCGAGCCCGAGGAGCTCTGGCACCGTGCCGCTGCGCGCGAGCACATCGCCGACGCAAAGGTGCCCGTCCTCGTGCTCCACCCGAAGGACGACGAGATCATCCCGGTCGAGCAGGCCGAGGAGCTAGCGGCGGCGGCGAGCGGGAACGACCTCGTGCGCGTCTGGGTCCTGGAGGGCGGCGGCCACGGTGCGATCGACGCGGTCGACCGCACGTGGTTCCATGCGGTCACGCGCGGTTTCTTCGAGCGCTGGGCCGGGTACGAGACGGGCGCGGGCGCCCGGGAGGGCGATGAGCGCCCGGAGCGGGCGGACAAATTGATTTACTCCGCCGCGAGGTAACGGAGATGGAGAACGAGATCGTCAGAAGACTGCTCTGGGCCGGCCTGACGGCCGCGAGCGCAGCGCTGGCCACCGTCGTGGCAAATCGCATCGCCGCGGCCATCTGGGTCCGGGTGTTCGGGGAGGACCCGCCGGAGTGAGCACCCCCGAGCCGCCCCCGCCCCCGCGGACACCGCCTTCCAGCGAGGACAAGGCGCTCGGAGAGCTCGTCATCGACGTCTCAGAGCGGACCTCGACCCTCATCCGCGAGGAGATCGAGCTCGCGAAGACCGAGGTCCGCGAGAAGATCCAGAAGCTGCTGCAGGGGTCGGTCGTCGGGATCGCGGCCGGGGTGTTCGTCCTCATGGCGCTCGCGATGTTCATGCACGGCATCGCGTGGCTCCTCAATCACCTGTTCTTCTCCGGCGACGTCTATGCCGGCTTCCTGATCGAGGCCGCTTTCTGGCTGATCGTCGCGGCGATCGCCGGCCTGATCGCCTACCGGTCGTTCCAGGCTGGGGCGCCGCCGACTCCGGATCTGGCGATCGAGGAGGCGAAGCGGACCAAGGAGACCTTGGAGGCCGGCACGGTGAAGAGCTCATTGGCAAACCCCCCGCGCACGTCTGGCGTCACCCGCGGGGTTCCCGAATGAGCTCTGACAAGCCGGACGTCTACGTCTCCGGCGCCGGGGAGCCGGTCGGCCGCGCCGCCGCCGGCGCTCCCGGGCGGAGCTCCGACCAGATTCGCGCGGACATCGAGCGCCAGCGCAACGAGCTGGGGCACTCCGTCGAAGCGCTCCGCGGTCGGGTCGCGGAGCTCACCGACTGGCGGCTCCAGGTCCGCGAGCACAAGCGCGAGATCGTCATCGGGGCCGCGATCGTGGGCTTCACGATCGGCGCCAGGATGATGCTGCGCCGCCGTCGGCGCTGAGCATCTGGCAGCGCAGGGCCGTGACGCACCGGTGGACGCACACGGTTCTCAGGGCTGCGCGGGTATCTGGCCCGGCGCCGGCTCGGCGGCGATATCCCGGCGGTACGCCCACCACTCCCGGACCGCGATCTGGATCGCGGCGGCCGCTGGGATCGCGAGCAGCGCGCCGATGATCCCGAAGAGCGTCGCCCCGAAGAGCACTGCCACGAGCACCGTGAACGGCTCGATCTCCACGGCCCGCCGCTGGATCTGAGGCTGGATCACGTAGTTCTCGACCTGCTGGTAGACGATCGCGAAGATCACCCACACGATGAGGGCGACCGGGAAGTTGACGAAGAGCGTCACCACGGCCACCAGGATGGCGGCGAGCGTGGCGCCGACCACCGGGATCAGGTCGAAGAAGAAGACGACCACCGCGAGCGGCGCCGCGAACGGCACGCCGAGAATCGTCAGGACGATGAATGAGCTGAGACCCGCGATGGTCGCCTGGAGCAGCGCCCCCCGGAAGTAGGCGCCGACGGCTTGGCCGATGTGGTCGAGGGCCCGCTCGATCCGTTCCGCGTGGTCGGGATCGCGCGTCGTGAGGAACCAGGAGATCCAGCGGCGCCCGCCGGCGACCATGAAGATGCTCAGGATGAAGATTGTGATCCCGGCGAACACCGAGTTCACGATGCCGACGCCGATGTCGGCGAGGACCGCCGCCGCGTCGGGGATCTTGTCGGGCAGCTTCTTCGCCTCGTCCTCGAGCTTTCCGGTGATGTCGTACTTGTCGTTCAGGTTGCTAAGCGTGTCGTTCTCGTTGACGAAGTCCGTGACGTTCTGCGCGTACTGGGGCGCGTTGTTGCCGAGATCCTCAGCCTGCGAGACGAGTCCCGGGATGATGAGGGCGCCAATTCCCACCGGAATCAGGATCAGCGCGATGTAGACGGCGGCGATCGCCAGGCCACGCCTCATCCAGCGGGACAGGTAGTTGACCGGTCCGGATACGGCAATGGCGATGAAGGCAGCGATCACGATCCACGTGAGCGGCTTGCGCAAGAGGTAGATCAGGTACAGCGCAAGCACGACCCCGACCACGATCAGCACGTTGCGCAGGATCGCGCGCGGCGTGGAATCGGCTGCGGGCATGGCTCCGCCTCCTATTCGCGGATCCGCGGGGCTTTCCTGGAAAACCCTGGCCGGTTAGCCCTGGCCGAGCACAGCGCCGGGGACGCGGGCGGAGGCCACCGCCGAGGGTGGCTAGCGGAGCTGGCCGCCCCGCGCCGCCGCGCTCGCCTCGATCTCGCCCAGCGCGACGTACAGGGCATGGTCGGCGGGCCGCTTGGGGACCGCGGGGTGGGAGCTCGAGCGCTCGTGGCTCCGGACGGCCGCGGCGAGCGCCGCGTATCGCCTGCGCGCCCGGCTGAGGCCGCTCGGAGCGCCCTGGGCGAGCTCGACCGGGAGCTCCTGGGTGGGGGGCGTGTCGAGGCCGACCGACGCCACGTCGTGGTCGATCAGGCCGGCGATCTCCTGGCCCAGCTGGCTATCTGTCATCCGCATCTTCAGCCCCTTTCCAAGTTTGTTGAGCAAGTTAGTCAAGATAACACCTGAGCGAGGCGAACGCCGGGCGGGCCTCGGCCATGCATCAGCTCGAAGCGGGGCTAGCTGAGCAGCGCCCGTGGCACGCCGCCCGTGCCGATCAGCCCTGGGCCGACGTGCGCGCCGATCACCGGCCCGACCTCCGAGACGAAGATGGGCTCGGTGCCGAACAGCTCGCGGCACTGCTCCACCAGGCGGTGTGCGGTCTCGGGGTCCTGGATGTGCTGGACGACCCAGCCATCCGCGCCATCGTCGCGGCGCTGGCGCGCGTAGTCGACCATCCGCTCGAATGCGCGGCGCCTGGTGCGCACCCGCTCGACGGGCGTGATCTCCTCGCCCAGAGTCAGAATCGGCTTGATCTGGAGCGCCGAGCCCAGCCATGCCTGCGCGGCCCCGATCCGGCCGCCCTTGCGGAGGTACTCGAGCGTGTCGATCGCGAACCACATCTCCAGCTCGTCGCGGGCGCGTTCGGCCGCCGCGAGCGCGCCGGCGCCGTCCTCGCCTCGCTCCGCAGCCGCGGCCGCAGCGAGGACCACCATGGCCTGGCCGCCGCAGGCGGAGCGGCTGTCGTAGACCTGGATGCGCTCGCCGCCCTTTCCCTCCGTGGTCAATCGCTCCTTCGCCTGCGACGCGGACTCGCAGGTGCCGGAGATCCCGGCGGAGAGGTGGATGGAGACGATGTCCCTGCCCTCGGCCAGCGGCGGCTCGTAGACGGCGCAGAAGTCACCCACCGATGGCTGCGAGGTCGTCGCACCCTCGGCGCTGGCGCGCAGGCGCTCGAAGAACTCGGCGTAGTCGGCCCCCGCTATCTCGATCTCCGGCCGTTGCTCGCCGTCGAGCGAGACGTAGAGGCTCACCCGCTTGATGTCGTGCTGTGAGACCAGCTCCTCCGGGAGATAGGCCGTCGTATCGGTGACGACCGCGGTCTTCGCGTCGGCGGGCACGCGCCGGTTCTATCACTTCCTCCTCAGCGGTCCCGGAGCGAGCGCCTTCCCGCCGCCTCTACCATCGGGACGTGGGCAAGACTCTGGTCACCGGCGGGAGCGGGTTCATCGGGTCGCACGTCGTCCGCGCGCTCGCCGCGCGTGGTGACGACCTGCGCCTGCTGGCCCGCCGCGGCTCGGGCCTCGATCACCTATCGGACCTCGAATTCGAGCGGGCCAGCGGCGATGTCATGGATCGCAGGGCGGTCAGCCGGGTGATGGAGGGCGTCGATCGGGTCTTTCACATTGCCGGCAGCACCTCGATGCGCCCCCAGAATCGCGACAAGGTGTTCGACCTGAACGTGAAGGGAACGCGGATCGTCCTCGAGGAGAGCCTCGCCGCGGACGTCGAGAGGGTCGTCTTCACCTCCTCGGTGGCGGCGGTCGGCCCTGCCAGGCCGCGCGGCACGGCCGACGAGACCCAGCCGTTTCGCGCGGGCTCGCTCGGCATCACCTACGTGAACTCGAAGCACGAGGCCGAGGTGGAGGCGCTTCGGCTCGCCGCGCACGGGCTTCCCGTGGTAATCGTCAACCCGTCGTTCGTCCTCGGTCCGGACGACCCCAGGGGCACGTCGATGGAGTTGGTGCGGCGGTTCCTCCTTGGCCGCATTCCCGCCTACGTCGACGGCGGCCTCAACATCGTCGACGTCCGCGACGTCGCCGCCGGCCACCTGCTCGCCGACGAGAAGGGCGAACCGGGGGAGCGCTACATCCTCGCCGCGCGCAACTTCACGTTCGACCGCCTCTTCGCCGACATGGCCCGCCTCTCGGGCCGCGAACATGCCCCGGTGAAGCTCCCCGGAGCATCCACCCTGTTGGCGGTCGAGCTGATGGTCCGTGCCGGGATCCCCATTCCGATCGCCCCCGACGAGGTGCGTTCGGCGAACTGCTGGTGGACCTACCGGAACGCGAAGGCGCGCAGGGAGCTCGGCTTCGATCCCCGCCCGCACGAGGAGACGCTCGAGGACGCTGTGCACTGGCAGATGGAGCAGCTCGGCGACCGGGTCCGGAGAGGAAGAGGCCCGCAGGAGGTGGCCCTGGCTGCGATGGCCCCGTTCATGCGGCTCGGCGAGCGGGTGCTGCCGGGATGACGGAAATCGTCCTCTACCGCTGCCCCACCCGCACGAACGTCCTCTGCCCCTGCGGCGCGGTCGCGCGGCGGCTCGGAAAGCTCGAGCTCTCGTACCGGACGGAGCGAGTGCCCTACAAGCGTGCTTCGCGCCCCGAGATCGAGGAGCTCACCCGCCAGCGCCGGGTGCCGGTGCTCGTCGACGGCGACGAGGTGGTCAGCGACTCCAAGCGGATCATCCAGTACCTCGAGTGGAGGTACGGCTCCGGGGACGAGAAGCCCAAGGAGAAAGCGGGCGGCAAGCCGGCCGCCAAGAAGGAGGCGAAGAAGCCCGAGAAGGAACGCAAGCGGCGGACTCCGCGATTGCGGGCCGGCCGGCGCGGGAAACAGCGCAAGAAGCGGGCCGAGGATGAGGACCGCTGAGCTGGCCTATACAATCTGAAGCGATGGATACTCCTGAAACGGCAGTCCAGCTCAGCGACAAGGCGGCGGGCAAGATCAAGGAGCTGATCGGCTCCAACGACGACGCCTCCGAGCAGGCGCTCCGCGTAGCGGTACGCGGCGGCGGCTGTTCCGGCTTCCAGTACGCGCTCGCCCTCGACCAGCCCAAGTCCGACGACCACGTCTTCAAGCACCAGGGCGTGTCGGTGGTGGTCGACAAGGTGAGCATGCAGTTCGTCTTCGGCTCGGAGGTCGACTACGTCGACGGCCTACAGGGCGCCGGCTTCGTGGTCAACAACCCGAACGTCGTCGCCGCATGCGGCTGCGGATCCTCGTTCCAGGTCCGCGAAGACGCCGCCGAGCAGGCCGCCGTTTAGTCCTCCGCCCAGCACGGGCGACGCAACTTTGCGGAAGGGGAGGGGTTTAGTCGGCATGCAGGGAGTCAGGCTCAGGCGGGTTGCCGGGATCATCTGTGTCGCGATCGTCGCGTCAGGCGTCGCAACCGCGCTTGCCTCCGGTGGCGCCGGCAGCCTCGACCGGTCGTTCGGCGACCGTGGCAAGGTCTTGACGCGGTTCAAGCACCGAAAAGGTCGCCAGAACTTCGGCCACCACAACCTCGTGCCGCGCGCAAACGCCGTTCTCGTCGATTCAAAGAATCGCGCGGTCGCCATCGGCACCGCGGACGGGAAGTTCGCGCTGGGCCGTTACAAGCCAAGCGGCAGTCTGGATCGTTCCTTCTCGGGGAACGGAAAAGTGACAACGCAGGTGAGCGCTAACCATAAGCGTGACGAGCGCCTGAGCCGGGCGTACGCCGGTGCGATCGACTCCCACGGGCGCATCCTGGCGGCGGGCGTCGCCTTCGGGAATCTCTTCGGAGAGCGGATTGGCCTCGCTCGCTACAAGCCAAACGGTCACCTGGACAAGTCGTTCGGAACGGGCGGCGAGGTGAGGACCCTGATCGGGAGCAAATATGGGGGCGTGGTGGCTCGCGCGGTCGCGATCGATTCCAAGGGCCGAATCGTGGTTGCTGGTTCCCAGGGGGGGCCAGGCCAATTCTTCGCGCTGGCGCGTTACAAGCCAAACGGCAACCTGGACCGCTCGTTCGGGGAGAACGGCACGCTCAGGACTTCATTCAACGGTTACGACGGCGCGGAGTCAGTCGCGATCGACTCGCAGGGTCGGATTGTCGCGGCCGGGTTCGCCAAGCGGGACCTGGCTCTCGCCCGATACGAGCCCGACGGAAGGCTCGACCCCTCGTTCGGTGGTGACGGCGAGGTCACCACCGACTTCGCGGGAAGGGCTGCGGCTAACTCGATTGCGATCG
>DASQCL010000198.1:0-13520 GCA_035634715.1 Solirubrobacterales bacterium | reverse complement strand
GGAAGCGTCGCGCTTGCCGGGCTGATCGCGGTGACGCTGGCCTACCGGAACTTCTTCACGCCGGCCCACCAGCTGCGCGAGCAGCCGGAGCCGTAGGCGATCAGCGGGTGCGAATCTTCTTCTCGATCGCGGTCTTCGCGTTGAAGGCCGCGGCCATGGCCCGCTCGGGACCGGAGTCCTGAGGGGGTAGCGCGCCGACCTGGCGGGCGAACTCCATGCCGTTCGTGTAGGCGTGGTTGGAGACGATCTTGCCCTCTTCGACCGTGAGCAGGTCGAGTCCCTCGAGCTCCACTCGCCGCCCGTTGGGCACGAGGCCCTGGAACTTCTGCGATCCGTCGAAGGTGCCGGCTGCGTGCCAGTGCACCGCGACCTGGTCGCCCTCGGCGACCATCGAATCCACCTCGATCGTGAAGTCCGGGACCGCGCCGAAGAGGCCCGCGAAGTAGTCGCGGATGCCGTGCGGGGCGACTATGTCGGCGAAGCCGTAGAGGCGGTCCTGGCTTCCCGGCTTCCAGGTTGCCACCGCTCGATCCAGGTCCTTCGCCAGGAGCGCGTCGAAGTACTCGCGGACGACCGCGCGCGCCAAATCCTTCTTCGCCCTCGCCATACAGGCACCCTATAGTCCGCGCCCGTCATGACCGACTCCGAGCGGATCTTCAGCGGCATCCAGCCGACGGGGCGTAAGCACCTCGGCAACTACATCGGCGCCATTCGCCAGTACGTGGAGGGCCAGGACCGTGGCGAGGGCATCTACTGCATCGTCGACCTGCATGCGATCACCGTTCCCCACGATCCCGCGGAGCTGCGGGAGCGGCTCTACGACACGACGGCGATCCTGATCGCCGCCGGGCTCGACCCCGAGCGCTGCATCCTGTTCCGGCAGTCCGACGTCAAGGAGCACACCGAGCTCTGCTGGCTCCTCGGCTCGGTGACGGCATGGGGCGACCTCAACCGGATGCATCAGTTCAAGGAGAAGTCCGAGCAGCAGCGCGAGCTGGTCTCCGCCGGGCTCTTCTTCTACCCGGTGCTGATGGCCGCGGACGTGCTCGCGTACCGCGCCACCGAGGTGCCCGTGGGCGACGACCAGCGCCAGCACGTCGAGCTCATGCGCGACGTCGCTGAGCGCTTCAACGCGCGCTACGGCGAGATCCTCGAGGTCCCCAAGGGCCGCTACCCCGAGGTCGGGGCGCGGATCATGAACCTCCAGGATCCGACGTCGCGGATGTCGACGACTTACGGGTCCGAGCAGGGGACCGTCTACATCCTGGACGAGGCCGACGCCGTGCGGAAGAAGGTGCGCAGCGCCGTCACCGACTCCGGCACCGATGTGCGCCGGGGGCCGGACAAGGAGGGGATCAGCAACCTGATCGACATCCTCTCGGTCATTCGCGACGTGGCGCCCGAGGACATCGAGCGCGAGTTCGAGGGCTCGGGATACGGGGACTTCAAGGGCGCCGTCGCCGATGCGGTGGTGGATTACCTGGCGCCCGTGCGCGAGCGCTACGCCGAGCTGCGGCCGGACGAGGCTGCTCTCGAGTCGATCCTGGGCGCGGGCGCGGAGAAGGCAAGGGCGATCTCCTCCGTGATCGTCGCCGACGTCCGCGACGCCATGGGCATCGGCCCCCCGCGCGCCTGAGCCAACCGGGCCACCAACTAGATTCCAAACCCATGAACGGCACCTGCTGCTGCCGGCGCCGTACGGCACCGGCTTCGCACACATGAGAGCCGCCGAGCTCGACCTCGATCTCGACGTCTTCGCTGGGCCCTTCGACCTCCTGATGGCGGTCGTCCTTCGCGAGGAGATCCCACTGTCCGAGGTGTCGCTCGGCGACATCGTCGTCGCCTACCTCGAGCACCTCGAGGCCACGGGTGAGCTCGACCTCGACTCGGCGACCGAGTTTCTGGTCCTGATCGCCTCGCTCCTCGAGCTCAAATCGCGCCTGCTGCTGCCAACCGAGGACGAGGAGCAGATCGAGCTCGGACCGGAGGAGGCCGCCGACGAGCTGCTGGCCCGGATGCTCGAGTACCGCCGCTACCGCGAGGCGGCCGCCCACCTCTCGGGCCTGTTCGCCGACGGCCGCCGCTACCTCTACCGGGCGGCGCCACTCCCGCCCGAGCTGCGACGCGCCTCGCTCGAGGCGGCGAGCCACGTCTACGACCCGACCCGGCTGGGCGAGGCCCTCGGCGACCTGCTGCGCGTCCCGCCCGAGCCGGACACCAGCCACATCCGGCCGACGGTCTCCCTCGAGCGCCGGCTGGAGGTGCTTCGTGAGCTGCTCACGCGCCGCGGCCGCTTCGACTTCGACGAGGTGTTCGCCGACGAGGACCGTCTGACGCAGGCGGTGACCCTCTTCGCCCTGCTCGAGATGCACAAGCGAGGCGAGGCCACGTGGACGCAAAAGGACCTGTTCGGACCCATCGAGGTGGAGGTGCAATGACTGTTCTCGAGCGCACGGTGGAGGCGCTGCTGTTCCTGTCGCCGCAACCGGTGTCAACCGCGGAGCTCGCGCAGGCGTGCGACGCGAGCGAGGCGGAGGTCGATCGCGCGCTGGACGCGCTCGAGGGCCACCTCCTGGAGGGCTCGCGAGGAATTGTGCTGCGCCAGGTCGCCGGGGGCTACACGCTCGCCGCCGACCCCGTGGCCGAGGACGCGGCGCGCCGCCTGCTGTCCACCCCTCGCACACCCCCGCTCACCCAGGCGCAGGCAGAGACGCTGGCCATCGTCTCCTACCTGCAGCCGGTCTCGCGGCCCGAGATCGCCCGCATCCGCGGCGTAGCGTCCGAGTCGGCCGTGGCGACGCTCACCGAGCGCGGCCTGATCGAGGAGTCGGGCCGGTCGCGCTTCGGGGCGATGGTGTACCGGACGACGCAGCTCTTCGAGAAGCTCTTCGGCCTCTCCGGCCTCGACCAGCTGCCGGACCCGTCGCGGTTCGACCCGACCCCCGAGGACGAGCGGGAGCTCCGCGAGCGCCTGCTGAAGGCGGGCGAGCAGCGGGCGAGCTAGCGACCCCCTTCGCGCGATAGCGCTATTCCGCCACAGGTCCGGCTTCTGCTTCACGCGAAAGCAGAACTCGCGTTACGGCTCCCTCTATCGGACCAGCGTCATGTCGATGCGCAGCTTGCCGAGCGGCGTGCCCTTTTGGAAGAAGTCGGTCGCGAATGCCTGGTCCAGCGCGTTCGCCGCCTTCCGGGTCAGAGACGCGTGGATCCTGCGGAAGGTGAGGTCGCGTCCGTGGGATGTTTGGCGCCCGCCCTCGAGGGACAGGAACGACATGCGCTGACCATCGACCGACGCGACCAGCTCGGAATCGTCCGTGTCACGACAACAGAGGTGGACCTTGAGCCGCTTCACCTTGACCTGCGCGTTATCACCGACGAGCGCCAGCCCGCCGTCATGGTTGATCCGTGCCGTGTCCGCGTTACGGCTGACCCTGCCGCCAGTGATCGGGAACTGCTCTCCGCCACTGACTGCCTCCGCTGGCGGAGTCGGGAGGATGCCGATGCCCAGGGCGTCCAGCCCGGAGGAGGTGTCCTGGTCGAGGATCAACTTTGTGTGCCCCCGTTTGATCGGGACCGCCTCCGCCGGCGAAGCGCCCGCAGCGACGAGTGCGATTGTTGCCAGGAGTGCGATCGCCGCGAGCGCCCGCGGCCGTACGCCTCTTGTTGGGGCCTCCATGTTGTTCCTTCCGGATCAGGTTGCCCGGCACGCGGGCCGCCGCGGCGATAATCGCACATCGGCGCTTACGCACCTCTCGCAGCTGGAGCCGGGCGCCGCTAGGTTCAGTCGATGCGCCTCGCGAAGTACCTGGCCCACTGCGGCGTCGCTTCGCGACGCCGCGCCGAGGAGCTGATCGCCGCCGGCCGGGTGACGGTGGCCGGGGAGAAGGTCACCGATCCGGCCCGGGACGTCGACCACTCGAGCGGCGTCGCCATCGGCGGCCGACCGGTTCGCCCGGAGCCGCACGAGATCTGGATGCTCAACAAGCCGGCGGGCGTCGTTTCCACCGCCAAAGAGCCGGGGCGGCGGCGCGCGGTTGTCGAGCTCGTGGACTCTGAGCGGCGGCTCTACCCGGTCGGGCGCCTCGACGCCGACTCGACCGGCCTCATCCTGCTCACCAATGACGGCGAGCTCGCCAACCGGCTTACCCACCCCCGCTATGGCGTGGAGCGCACCTACAGAGTCAGGTTGCGCCACCGGGTCACGGAGTCGCAGCTGCGGCGGCTGCGTGGCGGCGTCGACCTGGACGACGGCCCGACCAGCCCAGCGAAGGTCCGTCGCACGTCGCCCCGGGTGATCGAGATGATGATCGCGGAGGGGCGCAACCGCCAGGTCCGCCGGATGATCGAGTCGGTGGGGAACCAGGTGGTGGCGCTGGCCCGCATTCGATTCGGCCCGCTGGCACTTGGGACTCTCCCCGAGGGCAAGGCGCGAAGGCTGCGAACCCCCGAGGTCAGGCGCCTTTGGAAGGATGCGGAGGAATGAGCGAGCGTCTGTATGCCGTCCGCGGGGCCACGAAGGTGTCGAGCAACGACGTCACGGCGATCCTGGACGCGACCGAGGAGCTGATGCGAGAGCTGCTTTCCCGAAACGACCTCGAGCCGGACCGCATCGTGAGCTGCCTGTTCACCGCGACCGCCGACCTGAACGCCGAATTTCCCGCCGTCGCTGCACGGCGCGTCGGGCTCGATGCGGTGCCATTGCTGTGCGCTCGCGAGCTGGACGTTCCCGGCGCGATGCGCGGGGTGATCCGGGTCATGGTCCATTACTACGCCGCCGACGACCACACCCCGGCCCACTCGTACCTCGGCGAGGCGCAGGACCTCCGCGCCGATCTGCATTCGGCTCAGTAGCCGCGTCCGCATAGAGTCGGTGCGTGGACACGGGGCTCGTACTCGCGGTCCTGCTGGCGATCGCCTTCGCGACGACCAACGGGCTGCACGATGCCTCCAACGCGATCGCCACGCTCGTCGCCACGCGAGCCGCCAAGCCGTCGCAGGCGATCGTGCTGGCGGCCGTCTTCAATCTCCTCGGGCCGTTCGTCATCGGCGCCGCGGTCGCCGACACCATCGCCGGGATCGTCACTGTGCCGCCGAAGGACGCCACCGCGGTCATCGGCGCCGGGCTGGCGGCAGCCGTCGGGTGGAACCTCATCACCTGGTACCGGGGTCTGCCCTCGAGCTCGGGAAACGCGCTCGTCGGCGGCCTCGTTGGCGCCGCCCTGATCGAGGGCGGCACCGGTGCGGTCAATTGGGGCGGGTTCGACGGGCTTCGTCCGGTGGGCGTCTTCGGAGCGCTCGTCGCTCTCGCGATCTCACCGCCGCTGGGTGCCCTCGGAGCGTTGATCGTGATCCGGGCCCTGCGCCGCGCCGCGCGGCGGGCAACCCGGCGATTGCACGGCCCGGTGAACGGCGGCCAGTGGGTCATGTCCGCCGCGCTCGCATTCAGCCACGGGGCCAACGACGCGCAGAAGTCGATCGGGGTGATCGCCGCGCTGCTCCTCGCCGCGGGCGAGATCGACACGTTGAGTGCACCCACCTGGGTGACCCTGGCCTGCGCCGCGGCGCTCACGATGGGCACTTCCCTGGGCGGATGGCGGATCATCCGTACCGTGGGCCGCCGCATCTACCGGATCCAGCCCGTGGAGGGCCTCGCCAGCCAGAGCGCATCGGCGGGCGTGATCTTCGGTGCCTCGCTGCTCGGTGCCCCGACCTCCACCACGCAGGTCGTCGCTTCGTCGCTCGTCGGGATCGGCGCCGGGCGGGGCCGTCTTCACCACGTCCACTGGCTCCTCGTGAGGAGGATGGGGTTCGCCTGGCTCATCACCATCCCGATCACGGCCCTCCTCGCAATGGGCGCCTACGAGATCTGGAGCTGGGTGGCATGAAGAGATCGCACTGGTTCCTCCCGGAGACCCCGGACGTGATCGGGAAGCTGCGGCGGCAGGTGACCGCGACGGTCGCGGGCATGGAAGCATTTGCGGCCTGGGCGAATGGTGATGAGGGTGCGGCTGATCGCCTTCGCGAGGCCCGGCGGGGGTCGGAGGCGGCGAGGCGGGAGCTCCTGGACGCCCTGCGGGCCGCCTTCGTGACGCCCCTCGAGCCGGAGGACGCCTTCACGCTCTCGCGCGGGGTCGACCGGATCGTCGGCCATGCGCTCGATCTGGTGGGAGAGGCCGAGGTGATGGCCAGCCCGCCCGATCCGGGCGTCGGCCAGATGGCCGACCTGCTGGCCCAGGCGGTTCGGCAGATCGACGAGGCGATCGCTCACCTCGGCTCTGACTCCGACGCGGCCACCGCCGCCGCGGACGCCGCTCTGGACACCGAACGAGTGGTCGCGAAGGCCTACTACCAGGGGATGGCCGCTCTCCTCGAGGTCGACGACATGAGGGAGCGGATCTCCCGGCGCGAGCTCTATCGCCGGTGCGCCCGTATCGGCGAGGGAGTCGTGGACGTCGCCGAACGCGTGCAGTACGCGATCGTCAAGCAGCTCTGACCCCGCAGCCGCGCGCCGCGCCTTCACCCGCAACCGGCACAATGGGTGCACCATGACGATCACGTTCGCGCAGAAGCTCGAGCGCATGCCCCACTACGAGGCGGGCCTGCACGAGGACGCCGCCCGCGAGGCCTTCGGCGCCGAGGACATCATCAAGCTGGCCTCCAACGAGTCGCCGTGGGGCCCGCACCCGGCGGTGGTGGAGGCGATCGCTGCGGCGGCGTCGCGGCTCAACCGCTACCCCGACCAGTACTCCAAGCGCCTGCGGAGGCGGATCGCCCAGCGGTTCGAGGTCGAGCCGTCCCAGGTCGCGATCGGCAACGGGTCTTGCGAGCTCCTGCTCGCGGCGGCGGAGGCGCTGTGCGAGCCGGGCGACGAGATCTTGTTCGCGTGGCCGTCGTTTTCGATCTACCCGCACCTCGCGGCCCTGACCGGGGCCAGCGAGATCCGTGTGCCGCTGGCCGAAGGCTATGTCCACGACCTCGACGCGATGCTCACGGAGATCACCGCGGCGACCCAGCTCGTCTGCGTCAACAACCCGAACAACCCGACCGGCACCCACCTGCCGGCCTCTCGGATCGCGGCGTTCCTGGAGGAGGTCCCGCAGCACGTCACGGTCGCGCTCGACGAGGCCTACATCGAGTTCCAGACCAACGACGACCCCGACGACACCGTCGACTTCCTCAAGCGGTTCCCCAACGTCGTCCTCCTGCGGACGTTCAGCAAGGTCTACGGCCTCGCCGGCCTGCGCTGCGGCTACGCGCTGGGATCGGCGAAGTTCCGTGCGGCCGTCGACGCCGTCCGGCAGCCGTTCAGCGTCAACGAGCTCGCGCAGGTGGCGGGGGCCGAGGCGCTCATGCACGGCGACGACGTTCTGGGCAGGGTGGAGCGGACGATCGTGGAGCGCGTCTTCGTCGAGGAGGGGGCGAGGGACCTTGGGCTCGACCCGCCGGACTCACAGGCCAACTTCTCGTGGATCCCCCTCGGCGACCACGACGAGGCCGAGGTCATCCAGCGCCTCGGCGAGCGGGGGATCGTGGTCCGCGGCGGCACGAGCCTCGGCGGCCCGGGCCACATCCGGGTCACCTACGGCACGCGCGCCGAGAATGAGCGCTTCCTCGAGGCGCTCGAGGAAGCGGTCTCGTGAGCGCCGAGTTGCTGGACTATTTAGGCGGCACCTGCTACAAACTTCAGTTAATGAACCGCGCGAGCACGTCGGCTTACCTCACCGCTCCCCAGGGCGCGCGGCCGCGTGCATGGTTCTACTACTGGCGATTTAGCTAGGCGTCCGGCTGGGCCGTCACGGCCCCACCTAGCAGGAGACTTCCGCCGGACGCCGTACCGCGCTGGTGTTCCCATTTTTTCTTTGAAAGGCTTACGAAGACCATGATGATCGTGATGAAAGAGGGGGCGACGGAGGAGCAGATCCAGGCCGTCGTCGACCGCGTGGAGTCGGTCGGCTGCTCCGCCCACGTATCCCCCGGAGAGCTCCTGACCGTCATCGGCGCCATCGGCGACCGCGACCGGGTCGCCGCCCTGGGCCTGGAGGGCGCCCCCGGCGTCGACCACCTGGTGCCGATCCTCAAGCCGTACAAGCTCGCCTCGGCTCAGTTCCGCAAGGGCGAGCGCACAGTCATCGACGTGGACGGGCGCAAGATCGGCGGCGACAACTTCGCCCTGATCGCTGGCCCCTGCACGGTCGAGAGCCGTACCCAGACGCTCGAGGTGGCGAAGACCGTCGCCGACGGCGGGGCAACCATGCTCCGCGGTGGCGCCTACAAGCCACGGACCTCTCCGTACTCGTTCCAGGGCCTCGGCGCGGAGGGCCTCCGGCTGCTCGCCGAGGCGCGGGCGGAGACCGGCCTGCCGATCGTCACCGAGCTGATGGACGTCCGCGACACCGAGGACGTGGCCGAGGTCGCCGACGTGATCCAGATCGGCGCCCGGAACATGCAGAACTACTCGCTGCTGGCCGAGGTCGGTCGCACCGGGCTTCCGGTGCTGCTGAAGCGCGGCCTCTCCGCGACGCTCGAGGAGCTCCTGATGGCGGCCGAGTACGTGCTCAAGGAGGGCAACGACAAGGTCATGCTCTGCGAGCGCGGCATCCGGACGTTCGAGACCAGCTACCGGTTCACGCTCGACCTCCTGTCGGTCCCCGCGCTCCGCGAGCTGTCGCATCTGCCGATCGTCATCGATCCGTCCCACGCGGCAGGCCGCCGCGACTGGGTCGGCCCGATGTCGCTCGCGGCGGCGGCGGCGGGAGCGGACGGGATCATCGTTGAGGTCCACAACGAGCCCGAAGAGGCGATCTGCGACGGGCCGCAGGCCCTGCCGACGGAAGGCTTCGCCGAGTACGCCGAGCAGGTCAGGCGGGTCGCCGAGGTGGCCGGCAAGCAACTAACGGCCGTCTAGTCGCAATCGGCGCCCGATGCGCATAGCGGTCCTGGGCGTCGGGCTGATTGGCGGGTCGATCGGGCTCGCCGCGAAGCGCCGCCTCGGCGCGGAGGTCGTCGGGTACGACGCCGAGCCTGCGAACGCGCGCCGCGGCGTCGAGGTCGGGGCGCTCGACCGCGTCGGCGAGACGATCACCGAGGCGCTCGAGGGCGCCGAGGTCGTCTTCTGCGCGGGGCCGGTGGGTGCGCTGCCCGCGCTCGTTGCCGAGGCGCTCGACGCGAGCAGCCCGGACGCGGTCGTCACCGACGTCGGCTCGACCAAGCGCGAGCTCATCGCCGGCCTCCCCGAGGACGAGCGGTTGGGGCGGTTCATCGGCGGCCATCCGATCGCCGGAGCCGAGAGCGCGGGCGTGGAGAACGCGCGCGACGACCTGTTCGAGGGCGCCCGGTGGTACCTGACGCCGACCGAGCGCTCGAGCGGCGTCCACTACGACCGCCTCCAGCGGGCCGTCGCGGACCTGGGCGCGCGTCCGCAGGCAATCGACCCTGAGACCCACGACCGGCTGATGGCGACGGTGAGCCACCTCCCGCACGTGATCGCCAACGTGCTCGTCCAGCAGGCCGCCGCAGCGGCCGTGGAGGAGTCCGAGCGCCTGCCCGAGGTCGGCCCGAGCTTTCGCGACACGACACGGGTTGCCGGCGCGAACCCGGCGATCTGGGGCGACATCTTCTCCACCAACAGGGAGGCGGTCGCCCGCGAGATCGACGGCGCCGCTGAGCGCCTTCGTGAGGCCGCGGAGGTGATCCGATCCGGTGACGGCGACCGCGTCGCGGCCTGGCACGGCGCCGCTCGCAATGACCGCCGCCGGCTCCTGGAGGCGGATCTCGTCGGCGGCGAGCTCTACGAGCTGCGGCTCAGTGTGGAGAACCGGCCCGGGACCGTGGCCGAGATCGCCCTTGCTCTCGGCAGGGCAGGCGTGAACATCGAGGACATGGCCCTGTACCCGGCACCCGACATGCGGACCGGCGCCGTCTCCCTCTGGGTTGCCGGTGAGGCGGAGTCCGAGCGAGCAGCCGAGATCGTCCGCGGCCTCGGCCACACGGTCTCGATCTCGACATGACGCGGTTCGCCCCCTCGGGACCGCTCCGAGGCGAGCTTCGCCCACCGCCCGACAAGTCGATCAGCCATCGCGCAGCCCTGATCGGAGCCATGTGCGACGACACGGTTGAGGTCGAGGGGTACCTCGAATCGGCGGACACCGAGTCGACCCTCGAGGCAGTCCGGCGGCTCGGGGCCGGCGTCGACTCCTCACCGGCCGGCCGGCCCGGGGCGTTCGATCTGAAGGTCACCGGAATCGGGCTCCAGGGCCCTGGCGAGCGCGCCGGCGACGGCGCGGGACGCATCGACGTGGGCAACGCCGGGACGTTGCTGCGCCTGCTCCCGGGCTGGCTGGCGGGGCAGGGGCGAGGGCAGTGGACGCTCGACGGCGACGAGTCGATCCGCCGCCGCCCTGTGGACCGCGTTGCCGAGCCGCTGCTCCAGATGGGCGCGGATGTCGAATGCCGCGACGGCCGGCTGCCCCCGCTGGACGTTTCCGGGCGGGCGCTGCGCGGGATCTCCTATCGCCTGCCGGTGGCGAGCGCGCAGGTGAAGTCGTGCGTGCTGTTGGCGGGCCTCCTGGCCGACGGGGAGACTCAGATCACCGAACCTGCCCCGACCAGGGATCACACCGAGCGCATGCTGGCAGCTTGCGGAGCTGGCGTCACCAGCGAGCCGCTCCGGACCCTGCCAACAGTCGGCGGCGGTCCCGTTTGCCGGGTCACCGTTCGTCCGGCCGAGCACCTCCACGGCGACCAAATCCTGGTACCTGGGGATTTCTCATCCGCGGCGTTCCTGATCGTGGCCGCGACGATCGTCAAGGGGAGCCGGGTGCGCGTCGAGGGCGTGGGACTGAACGAGACCCGCGTCGGCCTCCTCGGGATTCTCAACCGAATGGGGGCGCCGATAGAGGTGGAGGAGAGGCCTGAGGCCGTTGAACCCGTTGGGGCGATCGCCGCCCGGCACGGCTCCCTTGAGGCCACCCGCGTTCACGCCGAGGAGGTGCCGCTCGCCATCGACGAGCTGCCCCTCGTCGCGCTGCTCGGCTGCTTCGCGGAGGGCAGAACCGTCGTCTCGGGCGCCGAGGAGCTTCGCCACAAGGAGTCCGACCGGATCGCGACGGTGGTGGAGGGCCTTGGCGGGATCGGCGCGGACATCGAGGCGACCGAGGACGGTTTTGCGGTCAACGGGACCGGCGAGCTCGCCGGCGGCCGCCTGGACGCGCATCGGGACCATCGCCTGGCGATGCTGGGCGCGATCGCCGGCCTCGCCTCGCGCGAGGGCGTGGAGGTCGCCGGGATGGAGGCGGCCGGGGTGAGCTACCCCGGCTTCGAGGACGACCTGCGCGCGCTCCTCTAGGCGCTCGCTGGAGTCCCGGCGGCGCCGACCATCGAGGCGACGAACAGCTCCCTCGCCCTGCCGAGCGCCGCGGTTTCGCCGACCTGTATGCGCTCCAGGGCGAGCCCCTCGATGCCGGCGCCGATCAGGACCGCGAGCGGCTCGATCCGCCGCACTGGAACCCGTGGGTCCGTGTCGCGGAGCAGGTCCATCAGGACCGAGCGCCAGCGGGCCCGCTCGGCGCGCATCACCTTGCGGACGTCCTCCTCGACGACGGATACGCCGCCGAGATCGAAGTAGAGGCGCGCCAGGCGTTCGTCGCTGTCCATCAGAGCCCACACGCCCTCGAGCGCGCCACGGACGATCCCCTCGACCGTATGACGGCGGCCGACGGCCTCAACGACCGCCGACGTGATCAGCTCGCCGAGCTCGGCGGCGACGGCTGCAACGAGGCCCTGCTTCGAGCCGAAGTGATACGCGATCAGCGCCTTGTTCTCACCCGCGCGTGCCGCGACCTTGGCGATCGTCAGGCCCGCGTAGCCGTCCGCCTTCATCACCTCCAGGCCGGCGTCGAGCAGGCGGTCACGCGCGCCGCTCGAGGGCCGGCCCGGGCGGGCCCGCAGTGTGGCCGCCTCGCTCAAGCGGTGGCCAGCATCGCCGGATCGAGCCCCATCGCGGCGAGCTTCTTCGAGAGCGACTTGGCGGCGTACTCGAAGATCTCCGACGAGTGGTAGAAGGGGGTGTCGAAGTCGTACGGGTCGTCGACCCACGGCGGGACGAAGACGAGTGGCGCTACGGGCAGGCACTCCTTGAGCGTTTCCTCGACGATGCGCGCGTTCGCCGCGTCGTCCTTGATCGCGTCGGCCAGGAACTTGACCCCGAAGCCGACGTGCCGCGACTCGTCGCGGTTGACCGCGGTGAAGCCCTGGACGAAGCCGGGGAACCAGTTGCGCTCCTTCAGCGACTTGATCATGAACCGCGCCGCGGTCAGCGCGAGCATCCCCTCGATCACGACCATGTACACGGTGACGCCGCGCACCAGCGAGGCGAAATCGCCCGGGTCCTTCCGCAACCGCTCGGCCGCCTCGTGGAGGATGCCGTCGAACATCGTCTTCCAGTCGTCGTTCACGACGGAGCGGTGCTCTTCGAGCTGCTCGCTGATCCCGCTCACCGTCGAGCCGAATACCTCGCGGTAGAAGCGATCCCAGAAGACCACGTGCTTCGCCTCGTCGGAGATCTGGGTCGTGAGGAAGAGCTGGGCCTCCTTCTGCGGCGTCGCAAGGGCGAAGGGGAGAAGCTCGACGGTGACCCGGTCCTCGGCGATGAAGAACTCGGAGAAGCCGAAGGTCAGGAACTTGCGTTCCTCCTCGGTGAACATGTCCGGATCGGCCCACTGGCGGGCGTCCTCGGTGAGATCGAAGTCCTCGGTCGACCACTGCTGGCGCTGCCAGCGCGCGAACAGCTTCTCGTAGCTCGGCGCGGCTTCGACGATGCGGTCGAGGCCGGACATGACCTTGTCGATGTCGCCGTCGAGCAGGACGCTGAGCGCCTCGTCCTCCGTATGCAGCTCACCGTTCGCATTCCCACCGATCCCGTTCGAGCCCATGGCTCCTCTCCTTCTGTCGCGTGCGAGGGAGGGAGTATTTAATCAAACGGTCAATAAATGCGCAAAACGCCCTAGCGCTGGCTAGGGTGGCCCTCGCCGGGCCACGGCGACAGGAGCAGGAGGAGGCGCGCGTCGTCGGTCGCGAGCACCTCGCGTCGCTCGTTGGGGTCGAACACCGCGAGCAGGCCCGGCCCGCCCTTGATCGACTCGCCGTCCGAGTCCGAGATCTCGATCGACCCGGTCACCACGAGTAGCCACGCCCGCTCATGGACCTGGTGCTCCTGGAGCCGCTCGCCGGACGGCAGGTTGATGACGATCGCGCGGCCCTCCTCCTCGGAGTCCAGCACGGTCGGATTGTGCGGCGGCACGTCGAGCGTGGAGATGTCCCAGTTCCGCATCCTCTTCCTCCCGATTCCGGCGGCGGGCGCAACTCTATCCTCAGCGGCCGGATGGTGATCGCGATCGACGGGCCTGCG
Organism: Solirubrobacterales bacterium; assembly: GCA_035634715.1. Classification (GTDB taxonomy): domain Bacteria; phylum Actinomycetota; class Thermoleophilia; order Solirubrobacterales; family 70-9; genus AC-56. The sequence continues at coordinate 115 of DASQCL010000198.1, read as the reverse complement.
GGCGCCGGAAAGTCAACCGTGGCCCGGGGGGTAGCTCGGGCGCTCGGCTTCACGTACCTCGATTCCGGGGCGATGTACCGCTGCGTTGCGCTGGCCGCATTGAGCGACGGCGCGG
>DASQCL010000197.1:0-4478 GCA_035634715.1 Solirubrobacterales bacterium | reverse complement strand
CGGTCGAGCCTCAGGTCATCGAGCGCGTCGAGCTCGACTAGCCGCCCGCGCCCGAGTGCGCCGACGATGACTTCGGGTGCTCGCGCGCCAGCTGCTTCTTGCTCGTGGTCGTCTGGGTGCCGGTGGTGGATCGCTCCGTCCCGGTGTCCTCGCCCTCGAAATGCTATCTTGAGTAAATCGGTCTACAAACTGTGAAAGGTAGGTGATGGCAGTGACTCCGATCTGGATGTTCGAGGGAGCTCAGGAGCTCGACCCGGTCGCGGAGCGGAATCTCGTGGAGCGGCGCTTCGCCGCTCTGGCGGCGGCAGTGCGGGCCCACGAGGCGCGGGTGCGGCGGCAGGTCACGGGGACACGGCCGTGCGACCTTGTCCTCTACCGGCGGATGCGGCAGATCCTGGCCGAGGAAGGCGGGCTGTCGTGAGCCACCTGCGCTGCCCCGACTGCGGAGTGACCGTCGCCGACCGCGACGGCCAGGACCCGACGAGGCCGTGCCCGCGTTGCCTCATGCGCACCGGCGTGCGCGTGTGGATGGAGCCTCGCGTGTTCATGCGGCCCGAGCCGCGCTTCCAGTTGCGGGGGCACTAACCGGCGGTCCTCGCCACTCTCCGCCCCTTCCAGCTCCGGCTCGCCGCCTGCATGTGCGAGCCCAAACTAGCTGGGGTTGCGCAACGTTGCCGCAGTTGGTGCCGTGCGCCGTACCATGGCCGCGGGGCATGAAGCTGGTGATCCAGATCCCGTGCCTGGACGAGGAGGAGACCCTTCCCCAGGTCCTGCGTGAGCTGCCGCGCCGGCTCACGGGCTTCGACGAGGTCGAATGGCTCGTGATCGACGACGGCTCGACCGACCGGACCGTCGAGGTCGCGCGGGCGAACGGTGTCGACCACATCGTCAGGCTCACCAACAACAAGGGGCTCGCAGCCGCGTTCCAGGCGGGCATCGACGCCTCCCTGAAGCTGGGGGCGGACGTCATCGTCAACACGGACGCCGACCACCAGTACCAGGCGGGGGACATCCCCCGGCTGGTGAAGCCGATCCTCGAGGGTCGCGCCGACATGGTCGTCGGCGACCGCCAGGTGAAGGACGTCGAGCACTTCTCGGCGTCGAAGAAGCTCCTGCAGCGCCTCGGGAGCTGGGTCGTCCGCCGTGCTTCGGGCACGACCATTCCCGACACGACCTCCGGGTTTCGCGCCTACAACCGAGAGGCGGCGCTGCCACTCGTCGTCGTCTCCAACTACACGTACACGCTCGAGAGCCTGATCCAGGCGGGCAAGACGCTGGTCGCGCTCGACCACGTGCCGATCTCGAGCAACCCAAAGACGCGCGACTCGCGGCTGGTCGACTCCACCGCCCGCTACGTGCGCCGGAACGCGCTCGCGGTCTTCAGGGCATACGTCCTGTATGAGCCGCTCCGCGTGTTCACGGTCGTCGCGATCCTCTTCGCGCTCGCCGCGCTCGCCGCCTTCGGCCCCTTCCTGACCGACGCGGTCTTGAACGGGGACACGACTGGTCACATCCAGTCCCTGATCCTCGGCGCCATCCTGGCGCTCACGGCGGTCCAGATGTTCGGCTTGGGGATCGTCGGCGACGCCCTGGCGGGACAGCGCGTGATCGCGCAGCGGACCTATGAGCGCGTGCGGAGGCTCGAGCTTGAGGCGGGCATCGAGCCGTCCCACTACGAGCAGGGCGCCGAGCCCATCGCCGCCAGGGCCGAGGGCCTCCCCCCGGAGGGCGGGAGGCCCCGCGAGCGCGATCGCAGCGAGGTCGGAGTCTGAGCTCCACCGCGGCGCCGCCGGCCCAGGCCGGCGGCAACGTCTACGACAAGTACGGGACCGCCAATCCCATCGAGCGGCGGCTCGTAACGGGCTTCATCCGGCAGCTGCTCGAGCTCGTGGACCGGACCGGCGCGGTCGACGCGCACGAGGTCGGCTGCGGCGAGGGCGAGCTGGCCCGGCGCCTCGCGGCACGCGGGCTGCGGGTCCGCGGCACGGATGCCTCGGCGGAGGTGATCGCGGAGGCGCGAGCCCGGGCCGAGGCGGCCGGGGTCAGCGCGGAGTTCCGGGTCGCGGCGGTGGAGGAGCTGGAGCCCGCCCAGGACGCCGCCGAGCTGATCCTCTGCTGCGAGGTCATGGAGCACCTGCCCGATCCGGAGGGTGCGCTCTCGGTCGTGGCGTCGCTCGCGTCGCCATGGGCGATCGTCAGCGTCCCGCGCGAGCCGCTCTGGCGAGGCCTCAACCTGGCACGCCTCAAGTACCTGGGCTCGCTCGGCAACACGCCGGGACACCTCAACCACTGGTCGCGCCGCTCTTTCGCCAGTTTCCTGGAGACGACGTTCGAGGTCGTCGAACTGCGCACTCCCGTGCCTTGGACGATGGCCCTGTGCCGGACCCGCTGAGGCCTCCTACACTTTCGCGACCGTGAGTCGCCTACGCCGGATGGCGGAGCCGGTGCGCGCCCGGCCAGGCCTCGCCGCGATCGCCTGCCTCGGGATCGCGTGGGGGTTCGTCATGCACTCGATGGGCTGGGCGCAGCTGGCCCACTTCGCACAGGTGCGAGCGCTGGCCGACGGCCAGGCGAACATCGATCGCTGGCACTGGCAGACGAAGGACAAGGCCTGGACCGACGGCCACTTCTATTCCGTGAAGGCGCCGGGGCTCCCGCTGCTCACCCTTGCCGAGTACATGGCGCTGAACGCCGCCGGCGCCTGGTCGGTGTCGACGGACGCGGCCGACACCGCAAGCCACGCGGCGCACCCACGGTGGACGCCGCCCGGGCGCTCCTACCCGTACGTCATGCAGTACGGCTTCGACCCGCACAGGGCGATGCGCGTCGAGACTCAGGTCGAGGACGAGACCCCGATGGTGTGGGCGCTCACGCTGCTCGGGGCGGTGATTCCCGCGTTAGTCCTGCTGCTCCTGGTGCGCTGGGCGGGCGACCGAATCCAGCCGGGATACGGAACGGCGGCGGCCGTCACGCTCGGCCTCGGAACGATCCTGATGACGTTCGCCGCCGAGTACTTCTCGCACGTGGCGTCGGCCGCACTGGGGTTCGCCGCCTTCGCGATCCTCTTTCGCGAGCGCGAGGGGCCTCCTCGCCTTCTGCTGGTCGCGGCCGCCGGGCTGGTCGCGGGCCTCGCGGTGACGTTCGAGTACCCGCTCGGCCTGCTCGGGGCCATCCTCTTCGTCTACGCGCTGTCACGCCCGTCGCCTCGTCTGCCACGCGCGCTCGTCTACGGCGCCACCGCCCTGATCGGCGCCATACCGGCGCTCGCCTTCAACTGGTGGGCGCTCGGGTCTCCCCTCGACTTCGCCTACTCCTCAGCGGTGGCCGTCCAGGGCCTGAGCGGCCACGCGGTCCTCGGCCTGAACGACCCGGGCTTCTTCGGCATCGGAGTGCCGCGACCGTCCGCCGCCCTCGACCTGCTGGTCGCGAGCCGCGGGATCCTGACCGTCACGCCAGTATTGGCCGTCGCCCTGGTCGGGGCGGTGCTGATACGCCAGACCGAGCGGCGGGCGGAGGCCAACGTCGTCCTCGCGGTCGCCGCGGTGTTCTTCATCTACAACTCGGGCTACTGGCTGCCGTTCGGCGGCGGCACACCCGGGCCGCGCCTCCTGATTCCGGCGATGCCGTTCCTGGCACTCGGCTGGGCGGTGTCCTACAAACGGCTGCCGGCACTGACGTTGACGATGGCGATCCCGTCCTTCCTCCTGATGCTCGTCGGATCGATGACCTTCCCCCTCATCGGGCAGAACGGCACCAGCACCTGGGCGGGCGAGCTCGGCAACGGGATCCTCGAGCACACGCTGCTCACCGTCGTCGGCGTCGGCAACGGCTGGCTGGCCGCGGCCCCGGTGGTCGCAGCCATCGCGACCGCGATCGTCCTCGCGGCCCGGGCCACCCCCCGCGCCCGTTTGAGCGACGCGCGGCTCGCCGCCGGCGCCCTCGCCGCGTGGGTCCTGATCTTCGTGTTCGGGCCGACGATTGCGGGCGACCCGGTCACGCCGCTTCACGACGGCACCGCCGCGCTCACGCTCGCCGCGGGCGCCGCGGTGATCTCGGCGGCGACGCTCGTCGTACTCCGCTATCGCGAGCGGCGCGACGAGCGATCCGCCGGGCGGTTGGCTCCCGAGCCGACGGGCTGAATCTCGTAGACCAGGAGATCGCCGTCGCGGCTGCGGGTGAGCGGCAGCCCGCGGATCGGCTTGCGGGCGGCGTCCTGCCACGGCGTTCCCCCGGTCCGGTTCGTGTGCAGGACCACCGACTTGACGCCGAGGCGCTGAAGCAGCTCCACTGCTCGCGGATCGGGGAAGGCCTCCTCCTTGCGGATGACGCGGCGCGTGTACTGCGGGTTGAGGCTCGAGCGGCCGTTAACGATCTTCGGATACCCGTCCGTGGACCACAGGACGTAGCGCCGGTTGTCGGTCGCGCGCTTGGCCGGCAGGTGGAGCTGCGGCGCCGGCACGGACGCGGCCGACGGCGGC
>DASQCL010000196.1:0-24705 GCA_035634715.1 Solirubrobacterales bacterium | reverse complement strand
CACCTCGCGCAGGCCGCCCGTGTCGGCGACGATGCATGGGCAGCCCGACGCCATGGCCTCCAGCGCGACGAGGCCGAACGGCTCGTAGAGGGATGGCACGACGCAGACGTCGGCGATCGGGTAGAGCGAGTGCAGGACGTCGTCCCCGATCCAGCCCAGGAAGGTGCCGTGGTCCATCAGCCCGAGTTCGTCGGCCTGGCGCCGCAGCTCGTCCTCGTGGGTCCCCGAGCCGGCGACCAGGAAGCGGGTTCGAGGCACGCGCTCGATCAGGGCCGGCATCGCCTCCAGGGCCAGCTGGAATCCCTTCTCGTAGACGAGGCGGCCGATCAAGAGCACGAGCTTCTCGTCGGGCTGCGCGAACTCCAGGCGCAGACGCTCGAGCTCGGGGGCTTCCTGCGGCCGCAGGTCATCCGGGTCGATGCCGTTGGGGATCACGGCGATCCGCTCATCGTCGACGCCGAAGATGTCGGCGATCTGCTCGCGCATGTAGTACGAGCAGGCGATCACGCGGTCGGAGCGGTTGGTCACCCACTGCTCGATCCCGTGGATGTGGGACTGCGGGTGCTTGTCCACCCAGCCCTGGTGCCGCCCGTACTCGGTGGCGTGGATCGTGGTCACGAGCGGGGACGAGAACCGGCGAGCCAGGTGGTCGCCGGCCATGGCGACGAGCCAGTCGTGCCCGTGCACGAGGTCGAAGTCGTAGCGGTCCCCGAGCTCGACGCCCGCGGCGAGCATGTCGGAGTTCATCCGCTCGACCCAGGCGACGAACTCGCCAAGGTCGGTGGGCCGCCCGGGCTCGCGAACGCGATGGATCGAGACACCGGCGACGACCTCCTCGGCGGGCGACTCCTCGCCGCCGCGGGTGAGCACGTGGACCTCGGTGCCCAGCTCGACCAGCGCCTCCGACAGCTTGCGTACGTGCCGGGCGAGCCCGCCCTCGATCAGCGGCGGGTACTCCCAGGAGAGTACGAGGGCGGCGGTCACGGCTCGAGGAGCGGCGCCAGGCTAAGGTCGGGTGCCAGGTTTCGCATGAAGGGATCTACGCGGCGGCGGGAGTGTATGGCCTCCAGCAGCGCCCGCGCGTGGCTCGTGGAGCGCTGAAACGGGTAATCCCCCGCCTGCCTGCGGCGGTCGAGGAACGCCCAGTCGCTCGCCTGAAGCGCCAGGAGCTCGCGCGCGGAGCGCTCCGCCGCCTCCCTCGTGAGCTCGCCGGCGCCGATCGCGTTGACGAGCCGCAGCTCCAGCCGCCTCGGCGCCCACGCCAGGTCGCCGACCGCCGGGGAGTCCCAGGTGCGCAGATCCTTCTCCTCCCCCCAGGTTGATTCCCGGAGAGGCCGCGCCTCCGGCTCGTGGCGCTCGAGCGCTTCGGGGAGCGTCACGAGGCGGACCCCGTGCGCCTCCGCCCGCGAGAGCACGCTCGAGAACCACCGCGGGCCCTCCGACCACCAGTGCCCCAGGAGCTCGGTGTCGATCGCGAAGGTGACGAGCCCGTTGCGGCCACGCTCGGAGCGAAAGCCCTCGAGGCGGGCGGCGACGCGAGCGAGGAAGTCATCTGCCTGCTGGTTGGCCTTCGCGGCCGCGGCCTCGGGGTCGTACGGCGCGCCCGAGACGGCCCACAGCCTCGTCCCCTCCATCGACAGCCGGTGAAACTCCGCATAGGTGGAGTCGGAGGGATAGCCCCGCTGCGACCACACCAGCGCAACCGTCTCCCAGTCGATCGTGAACGCGACCAGGTCGGCCCCGGCCCGGACGGGGACGAGCGACGCCAGCCCCGGCTCGTGCGCGCTCTGGTCGGCGCAGAAGAACCGCAGGTCGCGCTCGGCGAGGAGCGGCTCGATGCCGGCCCGGTATGCGCACTCCGGCAGCCAGAACCCTCGGGCCGGGCTGAAGCGGCGCATATGGGAGCGCAGCGCGGCGTCGATCTGAAGGCGGCGCCCCGCGGCGGTGGCGAGCAGCGGAAGGACGGCGTGGCTCGCGGCGGTGGGGATCAAAGCCACCCCTCGCTCGCGTGCGGCGTCGGAGAACGCGGACAGAGCGTCGCCGCCGAGTTCCGCGAGGCGGTCGAGCGCCCGCCGGTACCGGGCCGCCTCCGCCGCGGCGGCCGGGCGCAGGTCCTCGGGCGCGTCGCCCGCGTCGCGCTCGGCCGCCTCCAGCCGGTACGCGCGGAGGAACACCTCCAGCCGCTCCATGACGCCCGGCGCCTCGAGCTGGTCGGCGAGGACCGGCGACACCGTCACGGTCACCCCCTGCGCCTCGGCGAGGACGGGCAGGTAGGAGCGGGCCACCGCGTCGAACAGCCACTCCTCCCCGAACGGGTAGGTGCCGAAGCCCTCCACGTACGGCATGTGCGAGTGCAGGACTATCGCCAGGTCGCCGACCTGCTCGCGAGGATCAGGCACGGCAGACCGCCAGGAAGTCGAGTGCGCCCTCGAGGTCTCCCCCGGAGGTCACGCGGAAGTCCGCCGAGGAGATCGCAGGGACGAAGCGCGAGTAGAACGGCTTGGTGATCCCGAGCGCCGGATGGGCGCGGTCCCAGCCGGCCCGCAGCGCCAGCTCGTGCGCCCGCAGCTTCCCGGCGTGGAAGACCCCGAGGATGTCCACGTGTGAGAAATGCGGAGCGAGCAGCTCCCGGTACTCGCTCAGGGTGTACTCGCGGAGGTGCCATGGGTTCTCGGACTTCTCGGCGCCCGCCGGCGCGAGGGTCAGGCGGTTCGGCGTCGTGACGTAGGCGAGCGGCGCCGAGCGCGCGAAGGTGTCGAGCAGCGCCCCGGGGTCATGGATGTGCTCGATCGTCTGCAGGAAGACGATCGCGTCCCGGGGCTGGTCGAACTCCTCGACCAGTCCCCGCTCAAAGCGCAGGTTGTCCCGCCCGTAGCGCAGGCGGGCATGCTCGTGGGCCTCCGGGTTCGCGTCGACGCCGACGACGTCGGCCGCCGCTCCGGCGAGCACGTTGGCGCCGTAGCCCTCTCCACAGGCGAGATCGGCGACCCTGAGGCCGCGCACCCGTCGCGCGATCCACTCGTACACGGCCAGGTGCCGGCGAAACCAGTAGTTCTCCTCGGGAACGTCGGGCAGCGTGCGCTCCCCCGTGAGGGAAAGCGGCGGGACGCCGGGGGGCTGGTTCTGCTGCGTGTGAAGGTCCTCGGTCACGTCTTGGCACTGCCCGTCGCCGACGAATGACCGGGCACGGTAACGGGCATTCCCCCATACCATCCTGCGCCATGCCCGCCAGGTCCGCCGCTCCGGCGCAGCACATCAAGGACGTCAACGTGCGTTACCACGACGCCGCCGCGACCGAGTACGACGCCAAGTGGGGCATCGACTTCGGCTCGATCGGGCGGGATCAGGTGCGCGGCAAGCTCGTCAAGGCACTCGGATCGTGGCCCGGCCGGCCATTCGGGGACGCGCTCGAGATCGGCTCGGGCACCGGCTATTTCTCGCTGAACCTGGTCCAGATGGGGGCGATCGATCGGCTCGTCGCGACGGACATCTCGCCGGGCATGCTGTCCGCCCTGTCTGGAACGGCCGACCGGCTCGGGATCGCAGTGGAGACGGAGGTCATCGACGCGGAAGCCCTGCCGTTCGAGGACCAGAGCTTCGACCTCGTGTTCGGACACGCGGTCCTGCACCACATCCCCGACCTGGACCGGGCGCTCCGGGAGCTCCGGCGCGTCCTTCGGCCCGGCGGGGCCGTCGCGTTCTGCGGCGAGCCTTCGCGCTACGGGGACCTGCTGGCGGCGGTGCCCAAGCGCGGCGCCGAGCTCGCGGCGCCCCTGTGGCGGCTCGCCCTGGGGGCCTCCGCGCGCCAGCCGGAGCCCGAGTCGGAGAGCGACGGCCACGAACTGGAGCCGGAGGTCGACGTGCACGCCTTCACGCCCTCCGCCCTCAACCGGCTGCTGGACGCCACCGGCTTCGAGGACGTCAGGATCGTCGGCGAGGAGCTGCTGGCGAACGCTTTCGGCTGGACGATGAGGACGCTCGAGGGCTCGGCGGAGGCCGACGATGTCCCCATGCGGTGGCGGAAGTTCGCGTTTCGCGGCTACCTGGCACTCCAGCGCGTGGACACCACGATGCTCGAGCCGAGGCTGCCGCCTTCCCTCTTCTACAACCTGGTGCTCTCGGCGCGGAAGCCCGCCGCGTGAGCGGGCGGACCCAGTACTACTGCGCGACCTCGCTCGACGGCTTCATCGCCGAGGCCGACGACACGCTCGAGTGGCTGACCGGCTACGACGGCGCGTACGACGGCCCGGGCGCCGAGCCCATGAAGGGCAGCTACGACCGCTTCTACGAGGACGTCGGAGCGATCGTGAGCGGCTCGGTGACCTACGAGTGGGTGCTGAACCACGTGGAGAAGTGGGCGTACCCGAACAAGCCCTTCTGGGTGCTCACGACGCGCGAGCTGTCGGTGCCGCGTGGCGACGACGTCGATGTCAGATTCGCCCAGGGCAGTGTGCGAGAGCTTCATCCGGAGGTAATCGACGCAGCCGGGGAGCGCAACGTCTGGATCGTCGGCGGCGGGGACGTCGCCTCGCAGTACGCCGACGCGGGCCTGCTCGATGAGGTGATCGCGACCGTGGTCCCGGTCGTGCTGGGCACCGGCAAGCCGCTGTTCGACCGCCGGCTTCAAGGCGGCCCCATGCGCCTGGCCGGGACGCGCGCGTTTGACTCGGGCATGGTCGAGCTGCGCTACTCGATCGGCTGAGGGCACCCGCTACGGTAGGCGCATGGCGATCCGTGGACGGATCCGCGTCGCCGTGATCAGGCGGGCGCATCTCACCTCATCGGCCGGGCTGGCAGCGGCCGTGGCGGCGCTCGCGATTCCATCCCTGGCAGGCGCGGCCAAGACCGACTACGTGCACATCGTCGGCAACCAGTCCTCGAGGGACGGCGCCCGCCCGAGACTCATCGTCCTGCACACGACAACGGACCCCGACGGCGGCAGGCCCCACTTCCGGGACAAGCGCGGCCTGAAGGACCTCAAGCGGCTCGGTGCGTGGTTCGGCAACCCCGACAGCGCCGTCTCCTCGCACGTCGCGAACGACGAGCAGGGCCATGACGCCCGCTACGTGAGGGACGGCCGCAAGGCGTGGACCGAGGTCGCCTTCAACTCGGTCAGCCTCAGCATCGAGCAGATCGGCACGGACGAGTACAGCCGGGGAACGTGGCTCACCCAGCGTGCCGCCCAGCTGCAGAACACGGCCGAGTGGATCGCCCACTGGCACCGGCGCTGGGGCATCCCGATCTCCCGGGCGAAGGTCAGCGGCAGCACCGTGGTCCGGCCGGGTGTGACCACCCACGCCGCGCTCGGCAGCGCGGGAGGAGGCCACGACGACCCCGGGCCGGGTTACCCGTTCGGCCACGTGCTGGTCCTGGCGCACTCGCTCGCCACGGACTAGCGGAGGGCGTCGGCGAAGATCGGCAGGGCCGCGTCGGTGAACATGCCGTTCTCGCCCTCGACGTTCCGGATCATGGCGCCCGCCACCTGAGCCGGGCCGCCCACCCCATAGTTCACGGGGTGGGAGGTCCGGTCGAGGATGACCTCGGGGGCTAGCCGAACGTGAACGCGTAGCCCGAGATGCCGCTCTCCGGCTGCAGCGTCAGCACGTGAGACTCCGGGTGCGGGAGGTCGACGAGCCGATAGAGGCGCTGGTTGGAGATCGTCGCGACGCCATTGTGCACGTCGGGGCCGGCGAGCGAGTTCGGGATCGGCTTGCCGTCGAGGAGCACCTGCATCTTGCGCGGCGCGCCGGGAGAGCCGAGGACCAGGAAGACCCGCTTGGCGTTGAAGTTGAGCTCCAGGCTCGCCCCGGCGCCCGCCGTCGCCGACTCCCGGTCGATCTTCCACTGCCCGCCGTAGGCGAGCTGGTCGGAGGAGAGCGAGGACGGCGAGACGGTGTCGAACTGCTGGGTCCCCGGCAGGATCGGCCCGTTGGCGAAGCGCTCGGCGCGGGCCGCGCCGAGATAGCTCTCCGGCGTCGCATGGGCGTCCGGGTGCTCGGAGTGCGCCTTCGCGTGACGCCCGAGATTCTCGTGACCGGCCTCGGCGAGGAGGCTCCGGATGGCGTCCTCCGTCTCGGTGTAGGACCCCTCGCCGAAGTGCACCAGCCGCACCCGACCCTTGGCGTCGATCAGGTAGTCGGCCGGCCAGTACTGGTTGTGGTACGCGTTCCAGGTCGCGGCGTTGTTGTCCTGCACCACGGGATAGGTGAGGCCGAAGTCGCCGATCGCCTGCTGCACGTTCGAGGCCTCCTTCTCGAACGGGAACTCGGGCGTGTGGACGCCAACCACGGTGAACCCGTCCTGGTGGTACTTCTGGTACCAGGCCTCGATATAGGGCAGCGTGCGGATGCAGTTGATGCAGGTGTAGGTCCAGAAGTCGACGAGGACGACCTGCCCCCGGAGCTGGTCGAGGCTCAGAGGCTGGTTGCCGTGGGTGTTGAACCAGTCCTGGGTCCCGGTGAAGTTCGGCGCCTGGAAATACACGGGCAGGCGCCGGCCGGCCGCCGCCTGGCTGGTGCCCGTCTCGTGCGACACCGGCCCGCCGCCATGGAGCGCCGCGAGGTCGCCCGAGACGCTCGAGCTCTGCTCGATGCGGCTGGTCGGATCGATCAGCGCGGAGGGGAGGTGGCCCGCGATGGCGCTCTCGAAGCGGACGTCGAGGTTGGCGATCATCACGACGGCGACAGCGATCATCACCGCGCCCATCACCACCTGGACGCGGGAGCGGAGCGCGCCGAGGTGGTCCGTGATCCGCCGGCCGCCGAGCATCAGCAGGTAGAGAACGATCGCCGACCCGATCGAGTAGGCGAGCGCCACCGCGAGCCTGCCGACCGTGAAGTTCTGCGCGGCGGAGACGGTGATCACCCCGGCGAGGATCGGGCCGGCACACGGCGCGTACACCAGGCCGAGGCTGGCGCCGAGCAGTATCCCGCTACCGAACCCGTCCCCCCCGGGGCGCGCGGGCTTGGGGACGACGCGGGAGATCCACGCCTCGAGCCTGTCCGACAGGGGCTGCACGCACAGGAGGACGCCGAAGACCAGCAGCGTCACGATCGCCAGGACGCGCGTGAAGTCGTTGGGCAGCCCCAGTGCCTCGATCACGTACACGAGGGCGACCGTCGCGAAGGTGAACGACAGCGCGAGTCCGAGCGCCACGCCGAGAGGCCGCCTGCGGCCTCCGGTCACGCCCGCGGACAGGACGGCCGGCAGGACCGGCAGCACGCAAGGTGAGAGCGCCGTGCCGGCACCCGCGAGAAGGGCGAAGAGAACTAGAAGGACCACTGCCTGAGGCTCAATGGAAAGGTAGCCAGCAGTGAGTCCCGGCAAGCGGCCCTACGTTTCATCCTCCTCGGCACGGACACGGAAGAGCCTCACCCGGCCGTCGATCCCCTTCAGCCGTCGCTCGCCGGCGAACGACCAGCGATAGCCGTTCGAGGCGGCCTCCTTGACCTCCTCGCTCACCAGGACGCTGCCGGGATAGGCGATGGCGGTGATGCGGCTCGCCAGGTTCACGGGGCGCCCGTACCAGTCGCCGCCGCGCGCCAGGGCCGGCCCCCTCGCAAGCCCGGCGCGCAGGGGCGGGAACCCCTCCCCCTCGGCCTCCGAGCGGGCGACGAGGTCGAGCGCCGCATCCACCAGGGCGTCGTTGTCGGGCGAGACCAGCATGGCCGCGTCGCCGATCATCTTCACGAGGCGCACCGGCGGTGAGGCGACGTCGCTGGCGAGCTCCCCCAGCCGCCCCGTGATCGCCCCGAGCTCCTCGGGCGGTAGCTCCTCCCCGAGCTTGGTGAAGCCCACCATGTCGGCGAAGCAAGCGGAGACCTCCTGGGCGCCGGGGAGGCGGCCGGACGCGATCTCGGCCCGGCCGATCACGTCGCTCCGCACCTGCTCGCGGAGGTGGAGGTTGAGCACGTACTCGAGCACCGGGCCCATCATCGGCCCCAGGCTGCGAGCGCCCTCGGCGAGGCGCCGGGCGATCTCGGCCTCGGTCCCGCCCTCGGCCAGCGCCGACTCGGCCACCAGGGCGCGGCTCGCGGCGGCGACCTGCGCCAGCGCCAGGCCGATGACCCGCGACACCTCGAGGATGCCCTCGTCGGGCAGGCCGGCCTCTCTCAGCGCCGCGATCCGTTTCGCGGCGTTCAGGTCCTCGGCGCTGAATACTGCCTCGTCGCCCGGATCCGGAAGCCCCAGCGCCATCCGGTTGCGCCGCAAGATGCTCTGGTCCACGCCGACCTCCTCGGCGACGTCGGCGGCGGTGTATCGAGGCCCCTCCCCCTCGAGGACACGCTCCACGGGGAGGAGCGCCAGCCGGTCCTCCTCGACGGCCCGCCGCAGATCCTCGAGCGGGACGCCGTCGCCGGCCAGTTCCTCGAGCAGCTCCTGACGCGCCTCGCGGGCCTTGCCGCTCGTCCCGTTCAGCAGTCCCTCGCGCTCGAAGTCGATGGCCATGGCGGGCGATTGTCCCAGGGAGCCGGCGCGACGGGCCTCCTAGAATGGGCCCATGGCAGACGACGGCGTTGAACTGCCGATCTTCGAGCTCCCCATCGTGATCCTTCCCGGCGAGCTGCTCCCGCTTCATATCTTCGAGGAGCGGTACGTGCGCATGATCGGCCACTGCCTCGAGACCGCGGAGCCATTCGGCATCGTCTTCCGCGACGAGGAGGGCACGGCGCACCGGATCGGCTGCACGGCGCGCGTGACCGAGGTGCTCGAGCGCTTCGACGACGGCCGCATGAACATCGTCGTAACCGGTGAGCAGCCCTTCCGCGTGCTGGAGCGCTTCGAGGAGCCCGACTACCCCGCGGGCGAGATCGAGCCGATCTCGGCCGACGACGAGCCCTCCGAGGACGACCCCGAGGCCGCCGACATGGCCCGCCAGGCGTTCATCGAGCTCGTGAAGGGAATCTCGGGCGAGCCGCCCGAGGACCTGGACATCGAGACGGAGGACGCCTACGGAATCGCTGCGCGGGTTGAGCTCCCCGTCGAGACGAAGCAGGCCCTCCTCGAGCAGCGCGCCGAGTCCGAGCGGATGCGCATGCTGGGCAACGCCCTCCGCGCCCTGGTGGACGCGGTGGCCCGCTCGGGCGAGATCGCCGAGCGGGCGAAGATGAACGGCAAGGTGATCGTCAGCTAGCCGGCCTCGGCGCCCGCCAGCACCTCCGCGGAGCTGGCGATCCGGGCGCCGGCGTCGCGCATGTCCTGGAAGGCCCGCTCCGAGTCGCCGGGATTGACCTCGACGGCCCGCACGGCGTCCTCCACCACGGTCACGTCGAAGCCCTCCCTGCAGGCGTCGATCGCCGAGGCGCGCACGCAGTAGTCGGTGGCGAGCCCGCAGACGTAGACCTCGCCGGCGTCGTGGTCGCGCAGGAGGCGAGCGAGATCGGAGTTCTCGAAGCCCGAGTAGCCCTCGTCGTCACGGCCCTGGCCGACGTCGACGACGGCGTCGAGCTCGATGCCGTCCATCGCCGGGTGGAAGTGGGCGCCGTGCGTCCCGCGAACGCAGTGGACGGGCCACGGCCCGCCCTGGGCCTTGAACGACGCGTGGTCCGGCGGGTGCCAGTCGCGCGTGGCTGCGACCACGTCGAAGTGGCCCGCGAGTCGTTTGACCGGCTCCGCGATCTCGTCCCCCTCCGGGACCTCGAGCGCGCCACCCGAGGTGAAGTCGTTCTGGAAGTCGATGATGAGCAGTGCCTTGGCCACCGCGAGCCCCCTTGGAGTCCTCCCGGACGATGCTACTGCCGCTAGGCGAGGGCGACAGCGCCGCCGCGGCGCGGATCGCCGCCGCCGCTGAGCTCCCCCGTCGCCGGGTCGCGGGCCACCGCGTGCACGCCGCCGAAGAACAGGTTCCGCTCGTTCCAGCGGACCAGGCGAAAGCCGCGCTCGGCCAGCACGTCGAGACCGTGCTCGTCCACGCCGGGCTCCACCTGCACGGCGCCGGACTCGAAGTGAACGCGTGGCGCGGAGACCGCCTCCTGCGCGTCCATGCCGTCGGCGATCACACGGATGATCGTCTGCAGCACCGCCGAGCGGATGCGGTTGGAGCCGCCGCTTCCGAGCCCGAGCTCCAGCTCACCCTCCGCGAGCACGACGGTCGGCGACATCATCGACGGCACCCTGCGGCCCGGCGGGGTCACGTGGAACCCCAGCGGGTTCAGGTCCTCCTCACCGAGCATGTTGTTCACGTGAATGCCGGTGCCGGGCACGATGACTCCCGACCCGCTGCCGTTGGAGCACGTGACCGCCACGCATCGGCCCTCGCCGTCGACGGCGGTGATGTGCGTCGTGGACCCCAGCCAGTCCTCCGGTCCCGCTGCGCCGGGTGCCGGCGGACGCCGACCTTCGCGCACCCGCGCGGCGGCTTCGTCGAGCCGCTCGGTGGCGAGGAACCGCTCAGTGAAACCGTCCTCGTACAGGCCGTGGAAGAAGGCCTCCGTGCGTACAAGCTGTGCCTCCTCCATGGCGGCCACGACGCTCGCCAGGTCCGAGGAGCCCGCGAGATCGAGGAGCGCCAGGGCGAACGCGAGCAGGATGCCGCCGGAGGATGGCGGCGGGTTGGTCAGCACGTCACGCCCCGCGTACCACGCATGCACGGGCCTGCGCACCTCCGGCTCGTACTCGGCGAGGTCATCGGCGCCGAGCGTTCCCCCCCGCTCGACCACCCACTCCGAAACCAGGCGGGCGGTCTCCCCGCGGTAGAACGGCTCCGGGCCCTCCGCCCCGAAGCGCTCGAGCGCGTCGCCGAGCTCAGCGAACGTGAAGACCTCCCCCTCGCCCAGGATCCGGCCCTCCGGCGCGTAGATCGCCGCTCCCTCAGGCTGGTGGGTGAGGATCGGCGCGAGGATCTCGAAGATGAACGCCTGCTGGGCGTTCACCTCCACGCCGTCGCGTGCGAGCCGGGCCGGCTCGCGGACGAGCTCCGCGAGCGGCACCGAGCCGAAGCGCTCCAGCGCGGCGGCCAGGCCGGCCGCTGTGCCGGGCACCCCGCACGAGGCGGCGCCGACGTTGAAGACTTGCGGGGACTCCGGCGTGAAGTACACGGGGATCGGCTCGAGGTCCGAGCGGCGGCCGCCGAGGGTGCGGCCGGGGACCTCGACGAAGAAGTCGAGGAGCACGTCCTCCTGCTCGGGGTCGTGCACGAGCATGAATCCACCGGCGCCGAGCCCGGTCAGCGGGCTCTCGGTCACGAACGACGTCAGCACGGCGGCGACCGCGGCGTCGACGGCGTTGCCCCCTTCGCGCAGCACGCGGGCGCCGGCCTCCGCAGTCAGCGGATGGCCCGCCGCCACAGCACCCCGCGTGCTCACGAGGGCCCTTTAGCGGCCGGGTACGAACTCTGGGACGTCGATGGAGAGGTCGCGTGGGCGCGACTCGAAGCTCTTGGCGGTGCCGGCGCGGCGATCGGCCGGACGGCGCACGGCGGCGGTGGTGGTCCCGGCGGCGCGGATCTCGTTCCCGCCGGCGCCGTCCTTGCGTCGGCCGCGCCCGTCGAAGCGGGTCGCGATGACGGTGACCCAGATCTGGTCGGTGAGCGTGTCGTCGAGGTTGGCGCCGAAGATGATGTTGGCGTCCGGGTGCGCGGCCTCCTGGACGACCTGGGCGGCCTCGGAGACCTCGAGCAGCCCCATGTCCGGGCCGCCGGTGATCGAGAGCAGAATCGAGCGCGCCCCGTCCACCGAGGTCTCGAGGAGCGGTGAGGACACCGCCCGCTCGGCCGCGGCGACCGCTCGCGTCTCTCCGGTGCCCATGCCGATGCCGAGGAGGGCCTGGCCCGCGTCGCGCATCGTCGTGCGGACGTCGGCGAAGTCGAGGTTGATCAGCCCCGGCAGAGTGATCAGCTCGGAGATTCCCTGCACGCCCTGGCGCAGGACGTCGTCGGCGACCTGGAAGGCCTCGATCATCGTGGTCTCGCGGGCGAGCACGCTTAGGAGCTTCTCGTTCGGCACCACGATCAGCGTGTCGACCTCGGCGCTCAGCGCCTCGATTCCCTGGTCGGCCTGGGTGCCGCGGCGCGTGCCCTCGAACCGGAACGGCTTGGTGACGATCCCGACCGTGAGCGCGCCGACGTCGCGCGCGAGCCGCGCGATCACGGGGGCGGCTCCGGTGCCGGTGCCGCCGCCGACGCCGGCGGTGATGAAGACCATGTCGGAGCCCTTGAGCAGGCGCTTGATCTTGTCCTGCTCCTTGAAGGCCGCCTGGTAGCCGAGCTCCGGGTTGGAGCCCGTCCCGAGGCCACGCGCGACACCGCTGCCGAGGTGGACCGTGACGTCGGCCGTCGACTGCTGGAGCGACTGAAGGTCGGTGTTGATGGCCATGAACTCGACTCCGGGAACCTGGGCCTCGATCATGCGGTTGATCGCGTTCACGCCCGCTCCGCCCACGCCGACCACGCGGATGATCGGCAGGTGGGGGCGCGGCGGCCCGTGGTAGTCCGAGTATCCGGGCTCCTCGCGTCCGTACGTGGGGCCCTCCACATCCTGCGAGTCGTCGGCGAAGATCCGGCTGAGTCGCTCCTTGGCCGCGGGGACGGAGGGCACGTCGTCGACGCGGTAGGCGCGGACGCGCTCCGGGTCCGGCGGCGCGGGCTCGGGCTCCCTGCGGACGGCTGGCGGCTCCGGCGGCTCCGGGTCCGCGACGGCGTCCTGCTCGTGGTCGAAGAAGGTCGTGGGCTCCTCGGAAGCGGGCGGCTGCTCGGGCGCCTGCTGCTCGGGCACACGCTGCTGCTCCGTGGGCTGCTCCTCCTCGCCCTCCTGGGGCACGGTGGAGCGGAAGAGATCGGCGAGCGGGGCCTCGCGCATGCTGGCCCGCTTACGACGCGCCATGTGTCAGGACCTCCTCGGCCAAGTCGCGGTAGTACTGGGCGGCGTTGCCCTGAGGATCGTACTTCAGCACGCTCGACCCTCTGACCGGGGCCTCGGCGAACTTGATCGCCTTGCGGATGCGCGACTTGAAGACCAGCTCCCCGAAGTTCTCCTCGAGGATCTCCACCGCCTCCTTGGCGTGGATCGTCCGCGAATCGAGCATCGTCGGGAGGATTCCCTCGATTTGCACTCGCGGGTTCAGGTTCTCGCGGATCATCTCGAGCGTGTTCTGGAGCTGGACGAGCCCCCTCATCGAGAGATATTCGCATTGGACGGGGACGATCACCTTGTCCGAGGCCGTGAGCGCGTTGACGGTGAGCAGCCCGAGGCTCGGCGGGGTGTCCATGCAGATGAAGTCGTAGTCGTCGATCACGGCCGACAGGGCCTTCTCGAGCGAGCGCTCGCGGCCGATCTGCATGCTCATCGCGATCTCCGCGCCGGCGAGGTCGATCGACGCGACGGCGATGTCGATCTCGCGCTGGTGGATCGCGTCCCGGATCGGGATGTGGTCGACGAGCACGTCGTACATCGAGCGCTCGACCTTGTCGGGGTCGATGCCCTGGCTCATCGTCAGGTTGCCCTGCGGGTCCAGGTCAATGGCCAGCACGTCGTGGCCGGACTCCTTGAACGCGACCGCCAGGTTCAGGGTCGTGGTCGTCTTCGCGACGCCGCCCTTCTGGTTCGCGAACGAGATGATCTTCGCGCGGCGCTCCGACTCGTCGCCGATGTGGGCGCCGGGCGGGCGGCTCATGCCGGGCCTGCGCACGGGGGCGAGCGCCTGCTCGGCGCTCATGCGCTGATCGTCGCCGTCCTCCGGCTCGGAGCGATTCACCGGGGGCATCGGCTTCGCCTCCACGGGCGCCGGCGTCGTCGCCGCGACGGGCTCGGGCTCGGGATCCGGCTCGGGCTGCGGATCCGGCTCGGGATCCGGCTCGGGCTCGGGATCGCTCTGAGGGTCCTCGGCACCGAGGGTGGGCGCCTCGTCACGCTCTGAAATCTCCTCGACGGGCGCCTCGGGCCCCGGGGTCGGTGCCGGCGCGCGCTCGGCCTCGGTCGGCTCGGGCGTCGCCTCGCGCCTGGGGGAGGCGCCGTTGGTCGACCACTCGTCCCCGTTCAGGGGGACGTCTGACTTGGAACTACGATTAAAGAGACCCATTGATCGCGCTTATTCGCACGCTCTTGTGCGTTTCCTCCCCATGAGACGCATTGATCGTGCCCGTGTTCCACTGCCACCAGCGGCGATGGACGGAAAACGTCCCCCATACGGACGGAATCCATCCATCGCTGAGGTCAAGGTGAGACCGCGTGCCTCGGGGCGCTTCCCCTCGGTGCCCGGCGCGGGCCGCAACCCGTTTAGGCGCATGAGGGTCCTGGGTATGTTGCTTGGGTGCCCGACCTCCTCGACAAGCGCCTGGTGATCGTCACCGGGAAGGGCGGCGTCGGCAAGTCGACCGTCGCCCTGGCGATGGGGCTCGCCGCGGCGGCCGAGGGCCGGCGGACGATCGTGTGCGAGGTCTCCTCGCAGGAGCACACGTCGCACGTCTTCAACCGGGCCGAGGTGGGCTTCCACGAGGTCGAGATGGCCGAGAACCTCTGGGCGATCTCGATCGATCCCGACCAGGCGATGCGCGAGTACCTGCTGCTCCAGCTGAAGGTGCGGGCGATGCGGGACCTGCTGTTCAAGTCGAAGATCTTCGGCTACATGGCGGCCGCCACGCCGGGTCTGCGCGAGCTGGTCACGATCGGGAAGATCTGGGAGGTGGCGCTGCCGGACCGCAAGGTCAAGAAGGCGCGCAAGTACGACCTCGTCATCGTCGATGCGCCGGCGACCGGGCACGGCATCGCCTTCCTCCAGACCCCGCGGACTTTCGCCAACGTCGCGCGCGTCGGGCCGATCAAGGCTCAGGCCGAGGCGCTCGAGACCTTCCTCGTCAACCACCGCAAGACCGGCGTGGCCATCGTCGCGCTCCCCGAGGAGATGCCGGTCAACGAGACCGCGTCGCTCGAGCACACGCTGACCGAGGACGTGGGCGTGTCGGTCGACCGCGTCTACATGAACGCCCTCTACCCCGAGCGCTTCTCGAAGGACGAGGCCGAGCGCCTGGAGGCGGTCTCGTCGAACGGAAACGGCACCCTGCGCGCCGCCTGCCGGGCGGCCCTGAGCGAGACCCGCCGGGCCGCCGCCCAGCGCGAGCAGCTGGCGCGGCTCGCCGAGCTGGTGACGGCGCCGGTCCGAACCCTTCCCTTCGTGTTCGAGCCCGAGCTGGGTGTCGGCGAGATCCATGAGCTCTCGGAGGCGATCGACTGATGGCCGGCGTCGGCGAGCTGCTCGAGGGCAAGCGCGTCTGCATCTGCGCGGGCTCGGGGGGCGTGGGCAAGACGACCAGCTCCGCGGCAATCGCGGCCGGGATGGCCGCGCGGGGCAAGAAGGTCGCGGTCCTGACGATCGACCCCGCGAAGCGGCTGGCCGACTCCCTCGGGCTGCCGGAGCTCGGCAACGAGGAGCGACAGGTCGACCCTAAGGTCTTCGAGGACGCCGGAATCGACACACAGGGCGGCGAGCTGTGGGCCATGATGCTCGACGCCAAGGCCACCTTCGACGAGCTCGTGCGCCGGCACGCGCCCGACGCCGAGACACGGGACCGCATCCTCTCCAACCGCATCTACCAGCAGCTGTCGAACGCGCTGGCGGGCTCGCAGGAATACATGGCGATGGAGAAGCTCTTCGAGCTCCACGCAGAGGACCGCTACGACCTGCTTGTCCTGGACACGCCGCCGAGCCGCAACGCGCTCGACTTCCTCGAGGCGCCCAAGCGCCTGATGCAGTTCATCGAGGGCCGCGCCCTCCAGGTGTTCATGAAGCCGACCGGGCTCGGTATGAAGGTCTTCGGACGCGGGACGTCGATGATGTTCTCCGTGCTGCGGCGCCTCACCGGGGTTGAGGTGCTCGAGGATCTCTCGGAGTTCTTCCAGGCCTTCAGTGGCATGGTCGGGGGCTTCCGCGAGCGCGCGAAGCGGGTCAACGAGCTGCTCGCGAACCGCGAGACCTGCTTCCTCGTCGTCTGCGCGCCGCAGGGGGAGCCGATCACCGAGGCCGTCTATTTCCACCGCAAGCTGGTCGAGGCGAAGATGCCGTTCGGGGGCGTGATCGTCAACAAGGTGCACTACGAGAGCGAGCTCCCCGACCACGATCCCGAGCAGCTACGGAGCGAGCTCACCACGGCGCTCAACGACGAGGACCTCACCCAACGGGTCATCTCCAACTATGAGAACTACAGGGCGCTCGCCGCGCGCGACCGGAAGAACATCAAGCGGCTGACCGCCGAGATGCGGGCCCGGCTCGTGATCCAGGTCCCGTACCTGGACACCGACGTCCACGACCTCGCGGGCCTGATGCGCATCAACGACTACCTGTTCGCGGCCGGCGCGCGCGAGCGCACCGAGATCGCCGCGGAGGCCTAGACAGGCCTGAGCCCGGCGGGCGCGAGGCCCGCCGGAACTCAAGCCGCTCTTCCTGGGTGATCGGAGGAGAAAGCTCTTGTTTGCTGCAGCGCCTCGGTCAGGAGGCGTGAATCTGGGCGCGGCGTCGCCGGTCGTAGCTCAGCTCGCGCACGTTCCACTCGGTCGTCTCCGGCCTCGGGAAGAGGTACGCGACGCGCTCGGTGGTGTCGGGACGGTCCTCCGCCTCCTCCGCGGGACGGGCGTGCTCCTCGGCACGGGGGTGTTCCTCGACCAACTCGGCAAGTCTGGTGCGCCGGAGCTGCTCGACCTCGTCAACCGTGGTCGGCTCGGGCTCGCGGGCGTGGGCATGGCGTTCGAACACTGTCTCCTCCTCAGAGCGGGGGCGTGACTCGACGGTGATTCGCCCTTCGGGCTCCGGCACCTGCACCTGTTCGGGCTCTTCGGCCGGCTCGACCTCGTGCCACTCGCCTGGCAAGTCGATCCAGAGGGACTCCTGGCCCTCGAGGGCTGGCTCGAGCTCGGGCTCGGGCGTCTCAACGGGATCAGCCGGGTCGTCGTTGAGTGAGGCCTCTTCCTGGAGAGCCTCCTCCAGCTCGTCGACGGACATCTCGCGGGTCTCGTCGGAAGCCGCCTCGTCGGCGGTGGTCTCGTCGGAGAGGACGTTCCACTCCTCGGAGCCGCCACGCTGCTCGGCGTGCCCCTCGCCGACCGCGAGGCCGTCGGCGAGCAGAATCTCGTCCGCCGTCGCCCGCAGGTCGCTGCCGAGGTGCCCGCATGCGGCATCCCTCAAGATCGCCCGCGTCAGGTGCTCGACGGCGGCGGCAGTCTGGGCGGGCGTCGCAGCGCCCTCGCCGGTTGGGGCGGGCTCGCCGCTCCACAGCTCTCGCTCCAGGCCGACGGCCCGGTCGATGACCGCCTTCGTCTCGCCCCGATGCTCGGGCTCCGCGCAGAGCGCGGCTACCCGAATTGGCAGGCCGAGCTGGGCCGCGCCGCCACCCTCGAGCACGAACCGGAGTGCCAGCAGATAGTCGTTGAGGGCGTCGATGACCACCGCGCGCTCGAGACCGGCCTCGAAACGGGAGATCGCCCGCGCCAGTGCGCCCGAGAGGCCCGACTCGCTCTTCGCGGGGCGACCGAACGCTGTCGAGCGGTAGGCGAGGGTCCGCGAGAAGACGGCGAGGTCTGAGAGCTCCGTCTCGACCAGGCGGTAGCCGCCCGGCCGCGGGCGCCCGGCGCCGGTCGCGATCCGGCGCCAGCGGTGCTCCCCGGCGCGGATCCAGGCGTAGGGGCCGACTCCGACGCCTCCACCCTTGTAGAGGCGCAGCGTGGTGATCAGCTGGCGGAAGGCCTCGACCGCGCGGGCACCGACGTCCAGGCTCCGGCCGTCGGCCGGGTCGGACTCGCTGACGCGAGTCGCCGCGAGGAAGGTCGGCTCCCACCCCGCGGTCCCGGAGCCCTCGGCGGCCCTCGCCTCGGGAGGGACATCCACGGTGTCGGCGCGCACGATGGTGGCAGTGGCGAGCTCCAGCCGCGTGACGGGCATGTGGAGGCCGCGAAGCGGGATGATCACCTCGATCTCGTCGGCGGCTATCTCTCCGCCGGCCTCAAGCTCGGCTATCGCGCTCTCGAGGCGACCCGCTTCGAGCGAGAAGTCGGTCGAGCCGGCCCATAGCCGGCACAGGAAGACCACTCCGGCGAGCTCCCCACGCTTGCGCGCCTCACCGGGCACGCCGATGCCGAAGCTCTCCAGATAGGCGGAGGAGAGCTCGGCGGACTCGATCGCCGCGCACGCGGCTCCGAACGAGTCCATGGCGCTCAGCGCCTGGGAGTGATCGCGGATGAAGCGCTCGGTGAGCGGCACGTACTGCGGCAGAGGCGATGAGGCCTCGGCCTCGCGTACGTCGTAGGGAAGCTGCTCGCCCTGCGCCACCAGCTCACGGAGGCGCTTCGAGGCGTCGCGGGCCATCACCCTTAACGCCTCTTGGGCGACCAGATCACGCATGACCGCACGTTTCTCCCGCGCACCGGCCCCTCCTGCGACTGCAACCGGGGTTGCAGATACGGGCGCGTCAGGCGGCGACGACGGACTCGCGGCGGTTGCTCTTCAGCAGCCACCGGCGTCCGTAGGCCCGCATGTCCTCGATCAGCGGGACCAGCGCGCTCCCCTTGTCCGTGAGCGCGTACTCGACCCGCGGCGGGACCTCGGGGTAGGTGCGGCGCTCGACGATTCCGTTTTCCTCGAGCGCCCGCAGGCGAAGGGAGAGCGTGCGCGGACTGATCCCGTGGAGCGATCGCTCGAGCTCACAGAAGCGCTGGCTTCCCTCAGCCAGGTCGCGAATCAGAAGGAGTGTCCACTTGCCGGAGATGATCTCCGCACAGCATCCGACGGGACATGGGTTCTCGGTCATTTGCAGCTAAATGGCAGGAAGCGAAATCGTTGGTCGCGGCTCCCCCACCGCAGGCCGAGTATAGCTAACGCTTTACGAAGTGAAGTGAGCCTTCGGCGTCGTCGCCGTTGCCCGTCACCTGCTCGATGCCGCTCGCGCGCTGGCCCTGCGCGGCGAGCATGAGCTTGAAGTCGTGGGCGCTCGAAGCGACCTCGAAGGCGGTCTCCTCGGAGATGTTCTGCGCGACGACATGCGTGAGCAGGGCCTGATCGAAGGTCTGCATCCCGTAGTAGGAGCCCTCGGCGATCACCTCGGTGATCCGCCCCGTCTCCTGCGGGTTGAGGATCAGGTCCTGCACGCGGCCGGTGACGACCATGACCTCGCACACCGCGACGCGCCCGTTGCCGTCGATCCTCGGCACCAGCCGCTGGGAGACCGCGCCCCGCAGGGTCGACGCGAGCATCACCCGCGCCTGCTGCTGCAGGTGTGGTGGGAAGAAGTCGATGATCCGGTTGATCGTCTCCGACGCGTCCAGCGTGTGGAGCGTGGAGAGCACGAGGTGGCCGGTCTCGGCGGCGGCGAGCGCAGTTCGGACAGTCTCCTCGTCGCGCATCTCCCCGATCAGGATCACGTCCGGGTCCTGCCGCAGCACCCGCCGCATTGCGCGGGCGAAGCTCTCGGTGTCCTGGCCGACCTCGCGCTGGTTGATGATCGAGAGCTTGTCCCGGTGCAGGTACTCGATCGGGTCCTCGAGCGTCACCACGTGCCGCGAGCGGCTCGAGTTGATGTGGTCGATCATCGCCGCGAGCGTCGTCGACTTGCCCGAGCCGGTCGTGCCGGTGAGGAGGACGATCCCGCGGGGCTGCTCGGCGAGGTCGCGGATCACCTCCGGAAGGCCCAGGTCGTCGATCGTGCGCACCTGGAACGGGATCGCCCGACAGGCGATCGAGACCCAGCCGCGCTGGCGGAAGGCGTTGACCCGGAACCGCGACAGCCCACGGATCTCGTACGAGAAGTCGACCTCGCCCTCGTCGGCGAACTCCTTCAGCAGAGCCGCGTCGGCGAGGATGTGTTCGAGCGCCGCCTCGGTCTCCTCCTCGCTGAGGCTGTCGGAGTCCTCGATCGGCTTCAGCGCGCCGTGAATGCGCGCCATCGGCGGCGAGGCCACCTTCACGTGGAGGTCCGAGCCCTCACTCTCGACCACGTAGCGCAGCGCAGCGTCGATATCGAACGCCATCACACCCGTTATCGGAGCCTCGGAGGCTCGCTTTAGGCATGCGGACGTATGTCGAGCGTTGCTCGTAGCCTCAAAGGCATGGAGTCCAAGGAGACGGAGCTCGAGCGCGCCCTCGCCTTCATGGCGCGGGTCGACGAGGATGCGGCCACCGAGGTCCGCGAATGGAGCCTGGGCACCGCGCTCGTGACCCCGGAGCTGCCCAGGGTCTGGGACGCGAGCTATTTCCGCGCCGAGCGGGCGGGCGCTGGGCCCCAGGCCGGCGCCGAGGCCGTCGACCTCTCCCGTGAAGCGGGACTTGCCCACTGCGCGGTGGTCGTGACTGACGAGGACATCGCCGACCAGTTGAGGCCAGGGCTCCGGAGCGCCGGGTTCCAGGAGGTTCGCTTCGTGCTGATGGCGCTGCGCGACGTCCCGCCCCCGCCGGACGCCGAGGTCGGCGAGGCCTCGTTCGCCGACGTGGCGCCGAGCCGGCGGCAGATCACCCTCGAGCTCTTTCCCGGCAACGAGGCTCTCGCCGATCAGCTCGGCGAGCTCGACCGTCGCCTCGAGGCGACCGTCGGCGGGCGCTGGTTCGCGATCCGCGAGGGCGACCAGGTTGTCTCCCGTGCCTGGATGCTCTGGAGGGATGGCGTCGGGCAGGTGGAGGACGTCTCGACGTCAGCCTCGCATCGCGGCAGGGGACTCGCCCGGGCGGTCGTCAGCGCCGCCGCCCGAGCCTCGCACGAGATCGGCAACGAGCTGACCTTCGTCATCGCGGACGACGGCGAGACGACTCCGGAGCTCTACCTGAAGACCGGCTTCGAGCCGATCGGCTTCAAGCGCCGGTTCGTGAAGCGCCTGACCTAGGGAGGAGCTACGCGACCTCGCGCAGCTTCTGCGCCTCGGCGAGCGACTGCAGCTTCTTCAGCGACTGGTTCTCGATCTGGCGGATCCGCTCGCGGGTGACGTTGAAGGTCCGCCCGACCTCGTCGAGGGTGCGCGGATGCTCGCCGCCGAGCCCGTACCGGAGCTCGAGTACGCGACGCTCACGGTAGGACAGGTTCTCGAGCGCCTCGCGCAGCGCCTCCTTGGTCAGGAGGTCGGCGGCGCGGTCGAACGGCGACTCCGCCTTCTCGTCGGCGATGAACTGGCCGAACTCCGACTCCTCCTCGTCGCCGACCGGCTTCTCGAGCGAGACCGGCGCCTGGGCGGAGCGCTTGATCTGGTCGACCTCCTCCGGGTCGATGCCGGTGACCTCGGCGATCTCCTCCGGGGTCGGCTCGCGGCCGAGCTCGGTGACCAGCTTGCGCTCCGCGCGGCCGATCTTGTTCAACTTCTCGACGACGTGGACCGGGATCCGGATCGTCCGGGCCTTGTCGGCCAGGGCGCGGGCGATCGCCTGGCGGATCCACCAGGTCGCGTAGGTCGAGAATTTGAAGCCTTTGCGGTAGTCGAACTTCTCGGCGGCCCGGACCAGGCCGAGCGTCCCCTCCTGGATCAGGTCGAGGAACGGCAGGCCCTGGTTGCGGTAGTTCTTGGCGATCGAGACGACGAGACGGAGGTTCGACTCGACCATCTTCTGCTTTGCGTCGAGGTCGCCGCGCTCGATGCGCTTGGCGAGATCCACCTCCTCCTGGGCCGTGAGCAGACGGACCTTCCCGATGTCCTTGAGGAAGAGCTGCAGCGAGTCGGTCGTCATGTCCGGCTTCAGGTCGAGCGCGGTCGCCTTGCGGCGCTTGCCCCGCTTGTCCGTGTCGCGCTCGGGGGCTGCCGCGGCCTGGGCCGGGTCGACGTCCTCGACCAGCTCGACTCCCTGCCGCTCGATGTAGGCGTAGAGCTCCTCGATGTCGGACTCGTCGAGGTCGACCTCGGAGACTGCCGTCGCGACCTCGCCGTAGGAGATGACGCCATCCTGCTGACCCTTGACCACCAGGGTCTTCACTTCGTCAAGCTCTTGAATCTCGGCAACTAGCATTCGCTTGCTCTCGTCTTCCTTCAGCCTAGTGTCGTGGATTGCGTTGCTCTGTCTCTGTCTATCGGGTGCTCGCCGCGAATTCCCGAGTCGGCTGCTGTCGGCTCGATGCCC
Organism: Solirubrobacterales bacterium; assembly: GCA_035634715.1. Classification (GTDB taxonomy): domain Bacteria; phylum Actinomycetota; class Thermoleophilia; order Solirubrobacterales; family 70-9; genus AC-56. The sequence goes on along the minus strand of DASQCL010000196.1, from coordinate 2,697 downwards.
CTAATCCCGATGTTGCGGCGAGAATACGATTCGATGTATGACGTGCTTCCGGGCTGGGGTCCTTCCCAGCATAGGGATCGTCAACTGGTTGCTCGCATGATATCCGCTCGCTCTCTCGATCCCTCCGGTTTTTCGCCATTTGCTGCGGGAATCCGTGGTCATGCATCGATTCCTGCGTCCCGCGGGTCCCGCCGCCTCGCCAAGCTCACCCGCTACAACACAGGGGACGGCGCGGAGTTCCGCCGCACCGGCGCACCCGTCGCTCGAGAACGCTGGAATATGTCCCGATGACCGAAGACCGAGAGCACCCAGCCCCCGCCTCGGGCGACCGTGGCGTGTTCGGGAACCTCCCGAGCGAGCGCCCGGGCGTGCGCAGCCCGCGGCGCGCGGAGGGCAAGTCGAAGAAGGCGAAAGCCGGAGGCGCCAAGAGAACGAAGGCTGCGTCGGCGGCCGCCAAGGCCGCAAAGCCGGCGCCGAAGGCGCCGCCACCCCCGCCGCCGTCAGCTCGCGAAGAGCCCCCACCGGAGCCCGCCCCGCAGGCGGCGGAGTCGGGACGCGGCAGCGTCGAGGAGGTCGCGTGGGCCGGCATCACGGTCGCCGCCGAGGCGGCGACGCTGGGCGTGCGGCTCGTCAGCCGCGCCCTGGAAGCGGTGCGGGAGCGACGCTGACGACGCTGGGGCTCCGCCGCCCCAAGAGCTCGCAGGAAGAGAGGACCCAGCAGCAGTCGACCCGTTTCCTGCGCGCGTTCTGGCACCGTGCGTACGAGGAGAACATCACCGGGCTGGCCGGGATGGTCGCCTACAACCTCGTACTGGCGCTATTTCCGTTCGCGCTGCTCGTCCTCTTCATCTTCGGCCGGATCCTCCAGAGCTCTGACGTCGAGGCCAGCGTCCTGAACGACCTCCAGCGCCTGTTCCCGGCCGTCGAGACGAACACGCTGGACAGCGCGCTCCACCACATCCGCGACAGCTCGACGACGCTCGGAGTGGCCGCGGCGATCGGCGCGCTCTGGATCGGGACCTCCTTCTGGGGCGCAATGGACACGGCGTTCTGCCGGATCTACCACGTCCAGTGCCGCGGCTGGCTGGAGCAGAAGCGCTTCGCCCTGGTGATGCTCTTGGGCCTGACGCTGTTCCTCGCCGCCAGTGTCGTCGTACCAGCTCTGGAGGCGTTCCTCGTGACGAGCGCGGGCAACCTTCCGTTCGGGCTGGACGAGATCAGCTGGCTCGCCAACGCCCTGCTCCTGGTCGCGGCTCTGATCGCGGTCTTCCTGATCTTCTGCGTCATCTACTACTTCGTGCCCAAGGGGCACGTGCCATGGCGCGGCGTGTGGCCGGGGGCGCTCTTCGTGACGCTCACCACCGGCGTGGCGAACGCGGTCTACCCCTTCTACCTCGCGAACGTCTCGAGCATCGGCGACGTTGGTGGCACGATCGGCTTCATCCTGATCTCGCTGGTGTGGTTCTACCTGGTGAGCCTCTCGATGTTGGCCGGGGGCGTGATCAACGCGCTCCGCTACGAGCTTCACGACACGGGGACGATGCAGGTCCCGTCCGAGGGCTAGCTAGCCGTAGCGCCCGCCGGTGATCTCGCGCAGCTTGGGCCGGTCGTGGCGCGCCTGCACGGTGCGAACCGTCCCGGACCGCGAGCGCATCACCAGCGACTCGGTCGTGGCGTGGCCGTCGTCCAGATAGCGGACGCCCTGCAGCAGATCCCCGTCCGTGACGCCGGTGGCCGCGAAGAAGACGTCCTCCCCGGCGACCAGCCGGTTGGCGTCCAGCACCTCGGCGAGGTCGTAGCCGGCGTCGAGGGCGGCCTGGCGCTCGTCATCGTCTCGCGGCCACAGCCTGCCGAGCAGCTCACCCCCCAGGCACTTGATCGCGGCGGCGGACAGCACCCCCTCCGGGGTGCCGCCGATGCCCCACAGCAGATCGACCCCGGTGCCTTCGGAGACGGCGAACAGCGCCGCCGAGACGTCGCCGTCGCTGATGAACCTGATGCGAGCCCCGACCTCGCGGATCGCCTCCACCTGCTTTGCGTGGCGCGGCCGGTCGAGCATGATCACCCGAACGTCCGTCGGCTCGACTTCCTTGCGCTTGGCGACCTTGCGGATGACGTCGGGAAGCGGCTCGTTGAGCGACAGGAGGTCGGCGATGCTCGGCCCGCCGGCCAGCTTCTCCATATAGACGCACGGGCCCGGGTCGAACATGGTCCCGCGCTCGGCGAGCGCGATGACCGCGAGGGCCGACGGCATCCCGCGAGCGGTGAGCGTGGTCCCCTCCAGGGGGTCGACCGCGATGTCCACCTCGGGCGGGCTGCCGTCGCCAATCCGCTCGCCGTTGTAGAGCATCGGAGCCTCGTCCTTCTCCCCCTCCCCGATCACGACGAGACCGTCCATGGGGACGGTGTCGAGCAGGAGCCGCATGGCGTCGACAGCGGCCTGGTCCGCCTGCTCCTTGTCGCCGCGACCGACCCAGCGCGCCGCGGCGAGCGCCGCCGCCTCGGTGACGCGGACCAGCTCGAGCGCCAGGTTTCGATCGGGCTTGGACGTCTCCCGCAGGTCCTGCGAGATGACGCTGCTCTCCTCAGGCGCCATGGCCCAGAGCCTAGGCGATGAGGGTCAAACCGTGCCCGGGGCCTTGCGTTGTCGTCGCTGCCCGGCCTGCGAGCGCAGGAATCCCGTCGCCGCGATCGCGA
>DASQCL010000195.1:0-12643 GCA_035634715.1 Solirubrobacterales bacterium | reverse complement strand
GGCAATACACCTCGGGTCAGCCGTTGTCCTTGAACCCGCCGGGTCTCGGTCGCCTACCCGGCGAGGCCCTCCTCGAGACCGAGGAGCGTCTCGTTGACCAGCCCGCCGATCGAGTCCAGGGCGTAGCCGCCCTCCTGCACGAGCACCGTCGGCAAGCCGCAGGTCCCGAGCGCCCGGCCCGCCTCGCGAAACCCGCCCGGCGTCACGCCCAGCTGGCTCTCGGGGTCACCCGCGGCGGCGTCGACGCCCAGCGGGACGACCAGCGCCGAGGCGCCGCCCTCACGGGACGTTCCTCATCGCTGGCCCAGGACTAGTCGAGGTCGTCTATCTCGCCCTGGTACTGGGCCATGCCGCGGGCGATGCCCTCGCCGATCGCGGCATCGATGACGCCCTGGGACTCGACGATCTGGTCGGCCCGCGTGACACGGCGCTGGAACTCCTCGTCGGTGCGCAGTGCGCTGAGCTGATCCTCGCTGCCGCGCAGCAGCGCGAAGCCCTGAAGGTCGCCGCCGTGGGGCGTCAACAGGACCACCTCGAAGTCCTCGATCTTGCCGTCGCCCTGGAGCCCTCCCCAGTACTCGACGCTCTCGTTGAATACCTGCACCGCGCGCTTCTCGCGCCCGCGAACTACCTGGCCCCACCCGATGAACAGCGCTGCATCGGCCATCCGATTCTCCTTCCGTGATCCACCTAGCCTGACCTCGCCTCGACCCTACTCCCCCTTTGGCGAGGCGGCAAGTCACGATTGACGGCGTGGTGGCATCGAACGAGTGGGCTAGGACGAAGGGTGTCGCGAACCCGCCTCGGCAAGAGAGGTGCCTACCGCGTTTGTGTCCCCCGACCCCCGGCGCCAAGCTCCCTGCCAAACACGCACAACAGGACGCTATCCGTTCAAGATATTTCCGCGAAAGCGCGAGTAGATCACGGTCGCGCCGCCGGGAGACGGGGATCCTTGCCGACGGCGCGGATTGCGCATCCGCCTGTTCAGGTTCGCGTGAAATCAACGGCCGGTAGGGCCGCCTAGTGCCGGCCGCTCGCATACGCTAGGTCGCGAGGGCCATGGACCAGTGGGTAAGCGCAGAGACGGGCCACGTCGCGGCCCGGTTCGAGCGCGATCTCGCTGCGTTGGTCGCGGTCTCCTCACCCAGCGGCGACGCCGCGGCCTTCGAGGAGTGCGCGGCGGTGGCGATCGCGCTGGCCCCGGAGGAGGCGTCGGTCGAGCGCCCGGCCTGCTCGTCGCCGGATCACGCCCCTGACCTGCTGCTGCGGGTCGTCGGCAGCGGCGACGCCCGCTTGCTGCTGCTCGGTCACCTCGACACGGTGCACGCGCACGGCAGTCACCGCTCGCTCGAGCGGACGGGCGATCGATGGGTCGGCTCCGGATCGGTCGATATGAAGGGCGGCGACGTGCTTGCGCTCGCTGTGCTGCGGGCCCTGGCCGATCGGCGCACCGACTTCGCCGAGGTCGCGCTCCTGCTCGTGGGTGACGAGGAATGGCGGACGTCACCGTTCGTCCACGTCGAGCGGTTCGCCGGTTGGGACGCGTGCCTGTGCTTCGAGGCGGGCCAGTTCGCCGACGGGGAGGAGGGGGTGGTGGTGAAGCGGAAGGGCGCCGGGACGATCCGGGTCAGGGCGACCGGCCGTGCCGCGCACTCCGGGTCGGCCCCCGACGCTGGCGCCAACGCGCTCCTCGCGCTGAGCGCGGCCGCCGAGGCCGTGGCGGCGCGACACGACCCAGCGGGACCGGATCGACTCACCGCCGTGCCGACCGTGATCCGAAGCGGCGACGCGTTTAACGTCGTCCCGGATGCCGGCGAGCTGCTCTGCGACGTGCGGGCGGACTCCCTGGCTGCGATCGACACGGTTGCGGACGCCATCCCCGGCGAGGTCGGCGGTGCGCGGCTCGAGGCCGAGCTGCTGCGCCGGTGGCCGCCGATGGACTCGCGCGAGGCGACCGCTGGGTTGCTCGCGCACGCGGCTGACGCGGCCGGGCGGCGCATCCTCGCCGGCGGCCGCGGCGGCGCCAGCGACGCGAGCCACTTCGCGCCCGCCATCGCGCTGACCGTCGACGGGCTGGGACCGCGGGGCGGCGCGGCGCACAACCCGGAGGAGCACGTGTTCGTCGATTCGGTGCAGCCGCGCGCCGAGGTAGCGCTGGCGATGGCGCTCGCTGCGCTCACCGGCTAGCGCGAGGCTGATCTCACGTTTTCGGGCTCGGCGCCGTTTCATCTGCGACGGTCCGCGATCGAGAGGATGTTCCGAGATGACTGACACGAACTGGACGATCTATGAGAGCCCGATCGGGCCGCTGACCCTGCTCGCCGGGCCCGACGGGCTCAGGAGCCTGAGCTTCCCCGGACGCGGGCGGCCGCCCGCGGACGCGGCGCAGGGGCCGATGCCGGCGGTCACGGATCAGCTCGAGGCCTACTTCGCCGGTGAGCTCCAGGACTTCGAGCTGGAGCTCGAGCTCCACGGCACGCCTCTGCAGCAGGCCGTCTGGCGGGAGCTCGCCGAGATCCCCTACGGGACGACGACCAGCTACGGCGACGTTGCCGCGCGGATCGACGAGTCGCTATACCGGTCCGACGTCGAGCCCTACCATCGCGCCAGGGCCGTCGGGGCCGCGAACGGACGGAACCCCGTGGCGATCATCGTTCCCTGCCACCGTGTGATCGGCGCCGATGGCTCGCTCACCGGCTACGGCGGTGGCCTCCAGCGAAAGCAGGCGCTCCTCGACCTCGAGCGCGGGGTCGCGGGCGGCACCGGCCCCGACCCCACCTGGGCGACGCGCCAGACCTCGCTGCTCTAGCTCGCCCTGCTGTGCCCGCTCGGGTGCCGGGCTCGGTCCGGCCCGGCCCGCAGCCCGGGTAGGGCCGGGGCGGCCTATGGTTTCGATGAGTTTCTGAGCGGTACCGGGTCTCATGATGTGATCACCAGACCGAGGAGGCGAGATGGCTGAGCACAGGACCGGAACGCGCGAGGAGTGGCAGGCGGCCCGCGACGAGCTTGCGAAGCTCGAGGCGGAGCAGGCCAAGCGGAACGAGGAGATCAAGAAGAAGAGGCGCGAGCTCCCCTGGGTGCCGGTGGAGAAGGAGTACGTCTTCGACACCGCGGAAGGGAAGAAGAGCCTCGCCGACCTGTTCGACGGGCGCTCCCAGCTCCTGGCCTACAACGTCATGTTCGGGCCCGACTACTCCAAGGGAGCCTGCCCGGGGTGCACCAACCTCGCGGACGAGCTCAGCGGTTCGACGGTGCACATGAACCATCGCGACGTGACGCTGATGTGCTTCTCACGGGCACCGATCGACCGGCTCACGGCCTATAAGCAGCGCATGGGCTGGGAGTTCCCCTACGTATCGACCTATGACACCGACTTCCCGTGGGACTTCGGCCTTGCCATGACCGAGGAGCAGGCAGGGCAGATCCCCGAGGTCCAGGAGATGATCAAGAACCCGCCCGACTGGCTCCAGGACTGGTCGCAGCAGGTCGGCGCCGAGCTTAAGGACGGGCTGCGGGAGGGCCCGGGCTGGATCGCGTTCGCCCGCGAGAACGGGACGATCTACCACACGTACACGGTGATGGCGCCCGATCCGTTCGTCGCGCCGTACCACGCCTTCCTGCTCGCCCGGGCGCCCGATCCCCCGGAGCAGGACTTCAGGGCCTGGCGCAAGGACGAGTACCCGGGCTAGCGCGAAGTGTCGTCCTGAGTCGAGCGGCGGAGCGCGTCCTCAAGTCGGGCCAGCCGCTCGTCGCCGGCTCCGAGCAGGCCGACCAGCCGTTCACGGACCGCGTCCACGTCAAGGTTGCCTGTGGCGAGCATCGCCTCGATGTCGGCCCAATCGCGAGTGCGGTCGAACATCGCCTTGAAGACGGCCAGCTCGACGGGCCCCAGGACCGGGATCTCCTCGCCCTCGAACGGCACCATGCGCAGGTTGCGAGCGGCCTCCTCGTGAAGGGGCTCGTAGCTGAAGAAGAGGTCGATCGGCGTGTTGCCCCACCAGAGGCGAACCTGACCGTCGCGGGCGATCGCCACGGCGGTGTCCTCGTCGCGGGCAACCGCGTCGGGGAGGGCGACGAGCGCGGGCTCGGCCTCGGTCGCCGGAACGAACAGGTTGAGGTCGATATCGCGGGTGCCGCGCGGCTCGAGCGTCCAGTAGGCGAGCGCGACCGCTCCTCCAAATGCGTGCGGGATCCCTGCAGTCGCCAGCGCCTTGTGCAGCTCGAGGATCCTCTCGGCGAGGGTCACGGTCAGGTGCTTCTGGGGGACGGCAGGCGCGGGAAGCGCAGCTTCGGCGAGTGTCTGGCGGGCAGGCGCTCGGCGAGGTCCAGCACCTGTGCCAGAAGGCGTGAGCGCCGATCGAGCTCGCCGGCCCCCGGCACGCGCACCGGGGCTGAGGCCGGCACGGCGGTCAGGCGCATGCCCGCCGCCGCAAGCACGCGCGCCAACGTGTCCGGGGTGGGGGTCTTGGCTCCGTGCTCATAGGCGGAGATGGTCGCCTGCGACGTCCCGCTCGCCCCCGCGAGCGCTGCCTGCGTCAGGCGCGCGCGCGTGCGTGCGTCGCGAATGAGGTCGGCCGCGTTCACGTGCAGTGAAAGTATATCCACTCGGATATGTCCTGGACCTCAGGACGAGGGGAGCGCGGGCCAGTGCGGTCGAGAAGCAGGTGTTCGCCGGGGCGGCCGAACCGATCGCTCTCGTGATCTACCGCATCAAACCGAGGGCGGGAAATCGGCACGACGCCGTCTTCGGCGAGCCCGGTAACTCGAATGGGAGCCGTCCTACGCTAGTTCGTATGCGCCTTCGCCCGGCGGCGGGCCGAGCGAGTCATTGGGCGGATTGCGGACCCACCCGCCTCTCCGTCCTCGCGCTCCATGTCGTCCGCGTCATGAACCGCCCATCCGACCCGCTCGATCAGCCGAGCGGAGTCATGACCACTTCGCAGATTTGCGGGCGTGACCCGCTCGTCAAGGGTGATCGCGCTTTCAGGCTCTGCGTTCGGCTCGCTCATCACGATGATTCTCGGCATAACAAACTTCCTTCCGGTGGCTGGACCCCTGGGGACCACCGGGAGGCCGATCAAGGCGTCGATGGCGATGCGAGGCTCTTGATCAACGTAGCTGACCGTGTCCACAGGTATCGATCAGTGCGCTGATGGAGGCTCGTGTTGGCTCCCGCACGGCGACCGCGCCGCCGGCCGCTCCCGACGCGCCTCTTCCGAGGCTCATGTCGACTCGCTGGGCTCTCTCGCCGCGCCAATTAAGACCTTGAGCAGATCGCCCACCTCTCGCCCATCGACGAGCGGATGACGCAGGGGAAGGTCGGGCTTGACCTGGTAGCGATTCCGCCGGCCCTGCCGCTCGCGCAGCACGTAGCCCTCCTCGACCAGCTCGGAGAGGATCCGGTGGGCGGCGCGTTCGGTGATCCCGACCGCGGTGGCGATGTCGCGCAGTCGGATGCCCGGATCATCGGCCACGCAGATAAGGACGTTGGCGTGGTTGGTGAGGAAGTCCCAACCGGCTGCCCCAGAGCCTGACGTTGGATACTGATTTCTAGAACGAGAATTCATGAATAGATGGTACATTGTGGTCCCATCCACCGCAAGGAGGCCAGCCATGGCCGCAACCGAGACCCCCACACAACCGTCGATACCGCCAGCGCGGTCGGTGATGCCGCCACCACCGTGCGTGCCGACCGCGTCGCCGATCCCACCGGCGTCGCCGATCCCCGACCGATCGCCGATCCCGGAAGGAGCACCGCGAACACCGCGAACGGAGACGGGCCGATGATGATCTCAGGCGTCCTCGGTGATCGGGCCTCTGGCAACGGATTGCCCGCCGAGCTCACCGGCGCGCTCGTTTCGCTTTGGACGCGATATGCGGGCAAGCCGCCGAGCAGGGCACGAACCGAGATTCGCGGCAACCTCGTCACCTGCGTGCTCGTTGACGCCGTCGGCGACTACAACCGGAGCATCATCACTCCCCAGACCGGGGACACCGTCGGCGGCGTCGGGAAGCTCACCCATGCGGGCTACAGGCGAGACGCCGTCGCGGCGGTCGTGAGGCTGACGCGCCAACGCGTTACCTCGTTCGTCAGCAGCCACGACCGGGACACGGATGTCGCCACCGAGGTATTCACCCTGGAGCCATCGTTCAGCCGGGGAGCACCCTCACTCGCCGACAGGCGAATGGGAGGGGATTTCCGGCTCTTCGCGACGGCGCGGGTCTGAGCATCGCGGACGGACGGGCGATGAACCCTGAGAGGCCAGGCACGCACGAAGCCGCAGACGCGAGGCTCGTCGAGCTCGAGGCGGAGGAGCGATACGCGCGTGAGCGTTACCAGCTCTACAACGCCAGGGTCTACAGCTCGCGACCGACGACTGCGGGGCGCCTGCGCGAGCTCGAGCGGAGGTCAATCCTGGCCAAGAGGCGGCTCGATAGGGCAAGGGCCGCGGGTGACGCGGCCTGCGGCGTGCCGATCGCGGTCACTCCCGCGCCGGGCGGTACGCCACCCGCACCGGAGCAGGGATCAGGGCTGCGCCGGCGATGACGAGCCCGAACGCGATCATCCGGCCGCTGATCCCGAGCGGCCCAGCCCCGATCGAGTCACGGAAGACGAGGATGCCGCCGATGATTGCGGTGAGGTTGGCCGCGACCGTAGTGAGCGCGATGACCTCGACGCCCGGGCCGATCTGCAGGCCACGCGCCGAGGCGTAGAACGCGACCACCGAGGCGGCCAGCGCAGCGAATGTCCAGGGGCTTACCAGCTCGAGCACCCCGCCTCCAACGGCGTGGGTGAGGAACTTGAGCGCGATGTCGGAAACGCCGAACAGCGCGCCGGAGGCTGCGCCGAGGAAGAGGCCCTGCCTCGCGCGCAAGGTTGGTAAGTGGCTCGAGAGCACGGCCAGCCCGGTGGCGAGGACGAAGACCGTGCATTCGACGACGATCAACGCGGTCAGCGCGTAGCCCGGAGCGTCGTCACCGCGCGGCCCCACGGTGAGCGCGATGATCGCAAGCCCGATCGCCGTGATGATCACGCCGATCCACTGGCGGCGTCCGAGCGCGAAGCCAAAGAAGCGCTCGGCGAGCACGGCGAGGAAGACCAGTCCGGCCGCGAGCACGGCCTGCACGACCGACAGGGGAGCGCGCGCGAGGGCGCCGACGTGAAGCCCCCAGGCGCCGACCGCCACCACCCAGCCGAGGGCGAACCATCTGGAGCGGAAGAGGGCGACGGCGCTTCGCAGCGGGTGCCTCACACGCACCGACGGCGCCAGGACTGCGCCGCGCTGCTTGAGCAGGAAGGCGACGCTGGTCGCGAGCGCGGAGGCGGCGGCGAGGGCGAGGGCAAGGATCATGCCGGGTCATTGTGCCCGGCGTGGCGCGAGGCGCTTCGCACCGGCGAGGAGCCCTCCTAGCCGGGCGATCGTGCGGCGCGCCGCGACGAGGCCGACATGGCTCCCCGGCTCCCCGGTCTCCAGCCCCTCGGGTTCTACGTCGCTTGCTCGGGATCGAGCACGAACATCTCCACCGCGAGATCTGGGTCCTGATGGTTGGCGCTCATGAACGCTATGACGCTGCCTCCCGTCAGCCGTTCGATCGTCTCGACGAACCGCTCCTTCATCGTGTCCTGCCAGATCTGTCTGGCCTGGCGGACCTCGTACCACTGGCCCCCCTCGAACAGCGTTTGCTCGGCCGCCGTGTAGCCCTCCCCCAGGACGACGATCACCAGCTCGGGCTGCAGATAGGTCCGGCAGCGGGTCGGCCCCTTGCCGAAGTGCTCCTTGTAGAGGCGGACGATCTCGTTTGAGATGTCCTGGCGCAGCACGCCGTTTTGCCCCTCACCGGACTCGTGCATATCCCCGGCACCCTCAGGATGTAGCTCCTCGTCTCCCATCAGCGCTCCTTCCTCGTCGCGGCGCCGTGGTGGGGCGTGCGCCACGCCAACTTGGGTCCAGGGTGCGGCGGGTCCGCGTCCGTCTCGCCCCCGGCTGTCCGAAGAACGTCCATTCGCAGCACCGCCACACCGAAACGCAGCGTAGCGCCGTTTCCACCCCCGGGTGAGAGCGTCGGATGGTCGTCGGGAGCGTCTATCGCGAGTCGATTCGCGCTCGGTCCACTGCATTGGCGAGCCACTGCAGGAGCTGTGCGGATGCGTTCCGTTGCCAGACGCTGCCCTGCCGCGACCACGCGTACAACCACAATCCGGATCGCTCGTTGTCGACGAGGCCGGGGATGAGCTGGATCCGGTCCTCGATCGCATCGAACGGGGTGCCCGAGTGGACCATTCCAGTCACTTCGCGCTGCGCTTCCATGAGGCCCATGGCTTCCCTCCTTTCTGGTTGGAGCCATGTACCGGACCGCAAGCCCTACCACCTCGGCCTTGGGCTGTGAGGAATATTTGGCAGGTACCGGGATGTTTTGCCGCATCTTGCGGGGATTGGGTCGCCGGGAAGGCGGCGTGCCGCGGCAGCGACCGAGCTGATCGCCCAGGTCGTTGGCCGGGCGCCGGGTTGGAACAGCCAGCCCGTGGGACTCACTGTTCAGCTGCGAGGCGATGCCGTGCGCCTTGAGGCAACAGGGCCGGTTACGCCAACGATCGAAGCGCTTTCTTGCCTGAGCTCTTCGCGTCCGCCCGGCCGAGCTGAGCCGGCCGCGCGAACGTCATCGAGTCGTCGACAGGCCCTCGCTTCAGCATCCGCACGTCGCGGAAGTAGTTCTGGTGCAGCCGCCATGGCAGCGAGGGGCCCTGCCTAGGGAGCCTGTCCATCGCGCGGTCGACGTACCCCGACTTGAGGTCGATGAGCGGCTCGGTGGGGAGCGAGGGGTCGGGTCCCTGCGGCGTGCACATCGCGTAGCCGTGGCGGTCCATGTAGTCGAGCAGCCGGCAGACGTGCTGCGCGACCAGGTCGCACTTGAGGGTCCAGGACGCGTTCGTGTACCCGAGCGCCATCGCCATGTTGGGCACGCCGCTCAACATCATCCCCTTGTAGGCGACCCGCTCGGAGAAGTCGATCTCGGCTCCGTCGACGACCAGGTCCATGCCTCCCAGGAGCAACAGGTGGAATCCCGTCGCGGTGACGATGACGTCGGCCTCGAGCTCCTTCCCGGCCTCGAGCTCGAGCCCCCGTTCGGTGAAGGTTTTGATCCGGTCGGTGACGATCGAGGCGCGCCCGCTCGCGATCGCCTCAAACATGTCGCCGTCCGGGACGAGGCAGAGGCGCTGGTCCCATGGCTCGTAGGTCGGGTTGAAGTGGGTGTCGACGTCGTAGCCCTCCGGCAGCTGCTCACTGACCATCTTGCGGACGAGCCTCCGCGAGAAGCGCGGCCACCGGCGCGCGACGTGGAACGCGAGCATCTGCCGGAGAACGTTCTTCCAGCGCACGATCGCGTAGGCCGCCTTCGCACCCAGCCGTCGGCGCAGGGCCACGGCGATGCTGTCCTTTTCGGGCAGCGAGACGACGTAGCTCGGCGAACGCTGGAGCATGGTCACGTGGGCCGCCCGCTCCGACATCGAGGGGAGCAGGGTGACCGCTGTCGCCCCGCTGCCGATCACGACGACGCGCTTGCCGTCGTAGTCGAGGTCCTCGGGCCAGAACTGCGGATGGACGATGTCGCCGCGGAAGCGGTCCATGCCCGCGAAGTCGGGGGTGTAGCCCTCGTCGTAGCGGTAGTAGCCCGTGCAGGCGAAGAGAAAGTCGCAGGTCAGCGTCAGAGGCTCGCCGGTGTCGGTCCGCTCGGCGTGCACGGTCCAGCGCGCATCCGGCGTCGACCACTCGGCGCGCACCACGCGGTGGCCGAAGCGGATCTTCTCCTCCACGCCGTAGTCGCGAGCCGTCTCGTGGATGTACCGCCAGATCGCCGGGCCGTCCGCGATCGCCTCGGCCTGGGTCCAGGGGCGGAACGAGTACCCGAGCGTGAACATGTCCGAGTCCGAGCGGATCCCGGGGTAGCGGAAGAGGTCCCAGGTGCCGCCCATGTCGTCGCGCGACTCCAGGATCGTGAACGACTTGCCCGGGAGGTTCCGCCGCAGGTGGCATGCGGCGCCCACGCCCGACAGGCCCGCACCCACGATCAGGACGTCCACGTGCTCCGTTGCCGTCGCGCCGTTCGTCGTCACTGACTCGAGAGTATGGCTGTGAGCGACGTCACGGGAGCAGGGGTCGTCACGCTGGGCGGCGGCGGGCCGCGGCTCAGCGAAGAATCTCGATCAGCAGGACCCAGGCGTTGGCGACGCCGCCGACGACCGCGAACACGATGCCGGCGACCGCCCAGTACAGCCCGCCGCCGGTCTCGGCGAGCAGGCTGGCTCCCGCGACGATCATCGGAAGGGTCGCCGCCGTGGCCAAAATCAGCCGCGAGATCAGCCAAGAGCGCGGGTGGGGCCCACTCGGAAGGCTTCGCCTCGCGAGCCGGACGATGACGATCCCGAACCCGAGGCCGAGTGCCAGCACCTCGGCGCCCAGGGCCGCGGTGCCCTGGCCGGGTATCAACCCGACGATTGAGACCAGGACCACGCTCAGCAGCATCAGCACCGTCTCGAGTGCCCTGTCCGGAAGCCCCTCGAACTTCAGGATGCGGTCGACGTTGATCGAGACCGCGACGAAGAAGTCAGTCCATTCGCTTGCGTCGTAAGCGGTCAGGCCGCTTGATATAGCGGATCAACCGGCGCACCGGCGGAGGAGCCGCCCTGCGATCGCCTGCTTGCGGGTCGCCCGTATCAGCCTCGCCGCGACAGGCGAGCCCCTGCTGCATCGGCCGATGGCGATCGACACGGGCGCGCCGATGGCGCAGCTCACCTCAAGCGGAGTGGCCATCGCGCAGCACACGGTCTTCGTCGAGGCCACCGGAAGCGGGAACGAGGGCTACCTGATCGCCTACGGCGCCGGATCCGGATAGCGCAGTAGGGCACAACCGACTAGAGTCGTGCTCGATGGCGAAGGAACCGCGCTCACTGCAGGGCAAGGTGGTCGCAATCACGGGCGGCGCCCGTGGGATCGGCAAGGCGACGGCGAAGGCGCTGGCGCGCGAGGGCGCGGTCATCGCGATCGGCGACCTCGACGCCGAGCTCGCCAGGGCGACCGCCTCTGAGTTGGGGGAGGGGTCCGTTGGGCTCGAACTCGACGTCACCCGCCGCGACTCCTTCGAAAACTTCCTCGATCAGGTCTCCGAGCGCCTCGGCCCGCTCGACGTGATCATCAACAACGCGGGAATCATGCCGATCGGCCCCTTCGCCGAGGAGGACGACGCGACCGCGAAGCGGATGATCGACATCAACCTCCACGGCGTCATTACCGGCACCAAGCTCGCGATCCCGCCGATGGTCCAGCGCCGCACCGGCCACATCGTCAACATCGCCTCGCAGGCCGGGAAGGCCGGAGTCCCCGGCGGAGCCACCTACTGCGCCACCAAGCACGCCGTGGTCGGCCTGAGCGAGGCTGTGCGCGCCGAGCTGCGCGGGACCGGGGTGGAGGTCTCCGTCGTCATGCCGGCCGTCGTCAACACCGAGCTCGGCTCGGGTCTGCCCGACACGCCGGGTGTGAAGAAGCTCGAGCCCGAGGACGTCGCCAACGAGATCGTCAACGCCTTGAAGTTCCCGAAGTTCGACGTCTGGGTCCCACGGTCGAGCGCGGCCATCAGCACCGTCATGCAGCTCCTGCCGCGCCGGGGCCGTGAGGCCGTCGGCCGCCTGCTGAACGTGGACAAGGTGCTCGCCGAGCCGGACAAGGGCGCCCGCGCCGCCTATGAGGAGCGCGCCGCCCGCTCGGAGCCGGGCCTCGAGCCCGGCAAGGGCGAGAGCGGATCGGGCAAAAGCGCACGAAGTCCGCCGCGCGCTAGTCCCCGGCGATCGGGCCCTCGTGACCGATCCCGACCTACCGATCGAGGGAGCCACGGAGGTCGCGGTCTCGGCCGAGCGGATGTGGGAGACGTTCGCCGACGTCCGCCGCTGGCCGGATTGGAACCCGTGCATGTGGTGGGCTCGGGTCGGCGGGGGAGAGCTGCGGGAGGGTGCGACGCTCTATTGGGCCTTCAACCCCATCCGGCCCCGCTACCTCTACAAGATGCCCGCAATGGCCCGGATCGCCGAGTACGAGGTGGGGCGCCGGGTGGCCTGGGAGGTCTCGACTCCCGGCTTCCACGCCCTCCATCGCTACTCGATCGAGCCGGTTGAGGAGGATCGCTGCCGCTTCGGCTCGTGGAAGGTGGCGGAGGGAGCCATGTACCGGCGCCTGCGCCGTTTCTGGCTGGCCCACTTCCGGTTCGTCTGCCGAGCTTCGCTCGCGGGCGCCCGGAGTCTGGCCGACTGACGGAGCACGCGCCGCGGCCTCGGTCCGCGGGGGTACCATCGGGCCGTGCCCGATCGCCTCTACTTCACCGACTCCGGCGAGGCCAACGCGCTGATCGCGTCGGACCCGATGGCACTGCTGATCGGGTTCGCGCTCGACCAGCAGGTTCCGGTCCAGAAGGCGTTCTCCGGGCCGCTTGTCCTGAAGGAGCGCCTGGGGACGCTTGACGTCGACGAGCTCGCCGCGGCCGACCTCGAGCCGATCTTCCGCGAGAAGCCGGCGATCCACCGGTTCCCGGGGTCGATGGCGGAGCGCGTTCACGCCCTCGCCGTGCATGTCCGCGACCACTACGACGGCGACGC
>DASQCL010000194.1:0-3658 GCA_035634715.1 Solirubrobacterales bacterium | reverse complement strand
GGCCACGTCCTTGATGCCTGTGATCACGTAACCCACCTCCCCCGCGCTCATCCCATCGGCCGGTCGAGCGACAGGGGTGAAGAACCCGATCTCGTCGATGTCGGCCTCTGTGCCGGCCTGCATGGCCACGATGCGGTCCCGCTTGCGGAACTCGCCGTCCACGAGCCGGACGTAGGCGACCACGCCGCGGTACGGGTCGTACTCGGAGTCGAAGATCAGCGCTCGGGGGGGTGCGGTTGGGTTGCCCTCCGGAGGCGGGATGCGCTCCACAATCGCCTCCAGCACCTCGGCCACCCCCTCCCCCGTCTTGGCCGAGATGCGCAGGACCTCGTCGGGGTTCCCGCCGATCAGATCGGTCACCTCCGCCGCGACGCGCTCCGGCTCGGCGCCCGGCAGGTCCACCTTGTTCAGGACCGGAATCAGCTCGAGCCCCGCCTCGACGGCGGCGTAGGTGTTGGCGACCGTCTGCGCCTCGACGCCCTGCGAGGCATCGACGACGAGCAGCGCCCCCTCGCACGCGGCGAGGCTGCGCGAGACCTCGTACGAGAAGTCCACGTGGCCCGGGGTGTCGATGAGGTGGAGGTGGTAGGTCTCGCCGTCGCGCGCCGCGTACGAGACCCGCACGGCCTGCGCCTTGATCGTGATCCCTCGCTCGCGCTCGAGCTCCATCGAGTCGAGCAGCTGGGGGCGGTGCCCGCGGTCGACGGCGCCCGTCAGCTCGAGGAAGCGATCGGCCAGGGTCGACTTGCCGTGGTCGATGTGGGCGATGATCGAGAAGTTCCGGATTCGGTCCATGGACACGCGATGAGTATGGCGAGCAGGGTCTTGGGCGGCGATTTTGTCGCCGCAGCAGTTGTGTCGGTGAGGGGCTTTGCCCCGAAACTGGCAGGTGCTGTTGGTTGTGCGTGGTCAGGCGGCGAAGCCGCCATCACACTGCCCGGCGGCGCAGAAGGCGCCAGATCTGGTGCGCCTCGGGGATCCGGAACAGGGTGATAGCCGCCGCGTAGACCAGGCCGCCGGCCCCGAGCGCGGCCCCGAGCGAGATGATCTGCGCGATCAGCCCTCGCCCAAGCTGCTGGTCGAGGAGATACCAGACCCCGTAGCTGACCCCGGCCAGGGCCGCGGCAGCGAGGGTCACGCGAATCGTCGTCCAGACGAATCGCCCAAGCTCGAGCCTGCCCAGCTGGCGCCGCAGAACCACGATCTGCGCAACCACGCTCACCGCAGTCGCGATCACCGTCGCCGCGACGATCCCGCCGATCCCGAACGGCGAATACAGCAGCGCCGCGGCGACCGCCGTGATCGCCAGATTGATGCCGGATATCGCGGTTGGCACCCAGGGGCGCTGGAGGCTGAAGAACGTGCGGGTCAGCAGGAGGAACAGCCCGTTGAACGGGAGTGAGAACGCGAACCAGAAGAGGGCCGTCGACACCAGGGTGGTGGCATGGGCCCCGAAGTCGCCGTGCTGGTAGACGAGCCGGATCATCGGGGTCGACAGGACCAGAATCGCGGCCGCCGCGGGGGCGAGCAGCAGCACGATCTGCCGCATTCCGTTTGCCATGGTTGCGCGGAGGTCGTCGTACTCGCGGCGCGCAGCCAGGCGGGCAAGGGTCGGGAAGATGACGGTCGTCACCGCCACCGAGAAGATGCCCTGGGGGAGCATGTAGATGCGAAAGGCCTTGTCGATGGCCGCCGGGGCGTTCTCGCTGATGAGCGAGCCGAAGATGCTGTTGATCAGCAGGTTGAAGTTGATGAGCCCCAGGCTCAGCGTGACCGGCAGCATCAGGAGCAGCACGCGCCTCACGTCGAGGCTCCAGACGAATGTCCACATGAGCTTGAAGGGCGTATGGCGCAGGTCCCAGGTGGGGATCGCCAGCTGGATCAGGGTGCCGACCAGCACCCCGATCGCGTACGCGTAGATCTTGTGGTCGCCGTGGAACATCGGCGCCAACGCGATCAGGACGACGATGATCGCCACGTTCCAGAAGAACGGCGAGATGGCGAACGCGCCGAAGCGGTCGTAGCTGTTCAGGATTCCCACGACCATCCCCGTCGTCCCGAGCATGACCAGGATCGGGAACAGGATCTGCGAGAGGGTCACGGTGAGGCCCTGCGGCACGTCGGATCCCACGAACAGCGGCATCAGGTACGGCGCGATGAGGATGAACAGCGCCGTGATCCCGGTGAGGACCAGCGTGACCAGGAAGATCA
This sequence comes from Solirubrobacterales bacterium, assembly GCA_035634715.1. Taxonomy (GTDB): domain Bacteria; phylum Actinomycetota; class Thermoleophilia; order Solirubrobacterales; family 70-9; genus AC-56. Next base: position 1,447 of record DASQCL010000194.1, on the reverse strand, counting down.
GGGTCGACGCCAGGCGGAAGGCCTCGCGCTTCTCCCCCCGCTGGAGCTTGTCGGTGAAGACCGGCACGAACGCGGCCTGGATCGCCGCGTCGGCGAAGAGGCTGCGCACGAGGTTGGGGACCTGGAAGGCGATCGTGAACGCGGACATGGCCCCGCTGACGCCGAAGTAGGCGGCCGCGAAGATCTCCCGGACCAGGCCCGCGATCCGCGACAGGCTGGTCGCGACCGAGAACAGCGCGGTCGAGCGGGCCAGGCGGCCCTTGCGAGCCTCGGCCGACTCGGCGGCAACCATGGCCGCTTCCACGCCCGGCTCCTCGGTGGCGACGATGTCGACCGGAGCGGGGTCGAGGGTGCGCTGGGTGATCCGCCGTGGCCCGTAGATGTGCTCGCGAACGCGCTCCTCGTCGTCGCGGGGCTGGGAGCCTTCGGAGGACATCAAATGGCCGCCATAACCGCGGGTTTCGGGGGGCGCCCAGCTATAGTGGCCGCTCGCCCAATGGCCAATATCGCGTCACAGGTCAAGCGCAACGAGCGCACCGAACGGGAGCGGGACGAGAACCGTCGCCTCCAGGGGGCGGTGCGCACGCACTTCCGGCGGCTCGAGCGCGCCGTCCAGGCGGGTGATGCCGAGGAGACCGCACGGGAGCACAAGGATCTCGCCTCCCGCATCGACAAGGCGGTCCAGAAGGGTGCGCTGCACGCCAACAACGGCGCGCGCAAGAAGGCCCGCGCGGCGCGACTCGTCTCCGGCGCCGCGGCGTAAGGCCGCCGCGACTCGCCCCTACACCCGTGCCGCCTGCGGGCCGAGGCCCTACGCCTTGGCACCGGCGCCGGCGCCTGCCGCTCGCAGCACCGCAAGCGTGAGCGCCACGTCGTCCGGGTATTCGGACCCCCCGCGGCTCCACCACTCCAGGTCGGCCACCGCGCATGTCGCGGCGCGCAGCTCGAGCGACGAGGTGCCCTTGACGCTGCGTACCAGCATCCGCGCCGCATAGGGGTGCATACGGAGCCTTCCCTCAACCTCCTTGGGCGGCGTGCCCCGCTCGAGCTCGGAGGCCGCCAGCTGCGCATCGCGGAGCCGGCGGGCTGCCTGGTAAATGATCGGCGTGATCGCCTCTCCCTGCGAGCTGAGGCGCTGAGCCGCGCGCACCGCAGCGGGCCGGTCGCGGGCCACGACCGCGTCCGACAGCGCCCAGGTGGCCTCCTCCGATGTGTCGACGATCATCGACTCGAGGTCCTCGGCCGTCACTTCACCGCCGGGTCCCGCCCAGACCGAAAGGCGCTCGATCTCGGTGACGAGGCGCATGGTCCCCTCCCCCATGCGCTCGACCAGCATGCTGGCCGCTGCCGGGTCCAGGCGAAAGCCGCGGCTCTTGGCCTCGGCGACCAGGCGGCCGGGCAGGTCGCGGGCCTTCGGGGCCGCGTAGCGAAGGACCTCGCCGCCGGC
>DASQCL010000193.1:0-3787 GCA_035634715.1 Solirubrobacterales bacterium | reverse complement strand
GTGCACCGCGTGCTGAATCGAATCGCCCGGAAACACTTCGATGGTGCGGCCGACGCTCGTCGCGGGGAACGCAAGCAGCGCCGTGATACCGATACCGAGTCCGAGCCAACGACGTCGCATGAAGACCTCCTGTAGCCCTAGCCGTGCGGGATCGCGGCAGCCTACCCCACCCAGCATCGACAAAACGAGCGGATTCGCGGACCGGTAAGCAGCCAGACCGAATGGCCCATAGGCTGCGCAGAATGGACTTCGAGGTCAGGCGCGACGACCTGCACGCTTGCCGCTTCGTCGAGGGAGCCGCCCACGCGCTCGATCCGGGCCAGGCGCTGCTCGAGGTCGACTCGTTCGGCCTGACGACGAACAACATCACCTACGCGGTCTTCGGCGAGACGATGTCGTACTGGAGCTTCTTCCCGGCCGAGGACGGGTGGGGCCGGGTTCCGGTGTGGGGCTTCGCGAACGTCGCGGCGGCCGGGGACACGGATCTCCCGGAGGGCAGCCGGGCCTTCGGCTACTTCCCGCCGTCGAGCGAGCTCGTGGTCGTCCCGGAGCGAATCGATGAACGCGGGTTCGTGGACGCATCGCCTCACCGCGCGAGCCTGCCCTCCGCCTACAACAGCTATGCCCTCGTCGATGCCCTCCCCCTGTACGAGAAGCGGTTCGAGGAGCAGCAGATGCTGCTGTGGCCGCTCTTCTTCACGTCATTCCTCATCGACGACTTCCTCGGCGGCGAGGATCTCTTCGGAGCCGGAGCGGCGATCGTGTCCAGCGCCTCCAGCAAGACGGCGCTCAGCGCCGCCTTCCTACTCGCTCGCCGCGAGGGGGTCGGGGTGGTCGGGCTCACATCGCCGAACCGGGTGCAGTTCGTCGAGGACCTCGGCGTCTATGACCACGTCGTCGGCTACCCGGATGTCCCGTCGCTGCCCGCGGCGCCGGCGGTCTACGTCGACATCGCCGGAGACTCCGCGGTGCGCTCGGCCGTCCACGGCCACTTCGGCGACGAGCTGCGACACAGCGCGGTGGTCGGCGCCACGCATTGGGAGGCGCCGGCTGACGAGAGCGGCGAGGCCCTACCCGGGCCGCAGCCGGAGTTCTTCTTCGCGCCGGACCACGTGCGCAGGCGGAGCGCCGACTGGGGTCGCGAGGAGCTCGACCGCTGCGTCGCCGAGGCCTGGAAGCCCTTCGTCGAGTGGGCTGCCGGCTGGCTCAAGATCAAGCGCGGCAAGGGCCCAGACGCCGTCCAGTCCGCCTACCTCGAACTCCTCGACGGCCGCACGAATCCAGCCGTAGGCCACGTCCTGTCGCTTTAGCGCTCGCGACGCCTTGCGCGGGCGTACCCGATGTGGTCTGATCGGGTCCTCAAGGAAGGAGAACAAGATGGGTTTCATGGACAAGATGAAGGGCACCGCCAAGCAGGCGATGAGCCCCCGCGCGCAGATGGGCGAGCGGGACAAGATCATGAAGATCAACCAGTCCGGGATCGAGGCGCGCGCGACGGTCGACTCGATGCAGGAGACCGGCACGCAGCTCGGCGGCGGCCACCAGATCGACTTCCAGCTCACCGTGCACCCGGCCGACGGCGGCGGCGACTACCAGGTGAGCACCTCCCAGTCGCTGCATGACGCGACGCTCCAGGGCATCGCCCAGGGCGGCGACGTGGTCGTCAAGGTCGACCCCGACGACCCCCAGTCGCTCATGGTGTGGGGCCCGGCGAGCTAGCCGGGAAACTATGGAGCCGGAGAGAATTGAACTCTCGTCTCCGGTCTTCACGCGAAGGCTTCTACAGGTTTAGCCGGCGCTTTGATCTCGTCTCCCGGACCCCGCGCCGGCGGGTGAATTCCGGGAGACCAGTCCCCTGAAATGTCCCCTGGCGGCGAGGACGGACCGCTTCGGGTGAGCCCGTTTCTGAAGCCGGTGCCCCTCCCCACGGGCCGAGGGAGGGCCGACTCTCACATCACTTAGCTATGAACTAAGCGGCGAGGGCGAACTCATGGTCCGCACGTATGGTTTTTCCCGGTGTTTAACGAGGCCTCCGGGAACCTCGACCTGCAACCGTTCGCACGAAACGACCGAATCGATACCTGTCGGCCCCGTGCTATGTCACTGGGAATAGGGTAACTGGCGGGGCATGAGCGAGCGGGAATTCGATGCCATCGTCATGGGGGCAGGGGCTCCCGGGGAGGTTTGTGCAGGGCGCCTCGCGGACGGCGGCCTCGAGGTGGCGATCGTCGAGCCGCACCTCGTGGGCGGCGAGTGCTCCTACTACGCGTGCATGCCGTCGAAGGCGCTGCTGCGACCGGCGGAGGTGCTCGCCGAGGTGCGGCGCGTCCCCGGCGCCGCCGAGGCGGCGAGCGGCGAGCTCGACGTCGAGGCCGCCCTGCGGCGCCGCGACGAGGTGATCCACGACCTGGACGACTCCGGCCAGCTGCCGTGGCTCCAGGAGCGCGGGATCGAGCTCTTCCGCGGGCCTGGCGTCATCGACGGGGAGCGGCGCGTGAAGGTGGGCGACGACGTCTTGGTGGCGCGCAGGGCGGTCGTGGTGGCAACCGGCTCCGAGGCCACGATTCCACCGATCGACGGGCTCCGCAAGGCCAAGCCCTGGGACAACCGCCAGGCGACAACTTCCAAGGAGGTTCCCGACAGCCTCGTAGTGCTCGGAGGCGGGCCCGTCGGCTCCGAGATGGCGCAGGCCTGGCGCAGCTTCGGTGCCGAGGTCGCACTCGTCGAAGCGATGGACCGGCTGCTGCCGAACGAGGAGCCGTTTGCCGGCGAGCAGGTGGCCGACGCCCTCCGCGAGCGCGGTGTGGACGTGCGCACGGACACCAGGGCGAGCGCGGTCAGCGCGGAGGCCGGGGGCGTGACCGTGGAGCTCGAGGATGGAGACAGCATCAGTGGTGAGGAGATCCTCGTGGCGATCGGCCGGACCGCCCGCACGGCCGGGATCGGGCTCGAGTCGATCGGCGCCAAGGTCGAGCGCTGGCTCGAGGTCGACGACCAGCTGCGGGTCGGCGGCTCCGACTGGCTGTATGCGGTCGGCGACGTCAACGGCCGATCACTCCTCACACACATGGGGAAGTACCAAGGGCGGATCGCCGGCGATCACATCCTGGGCAAGGAGGTCGCCGCCACGGCCGACCGGCAGGGCTCGCCCCGGGTGACGTTCACCGACCCGGAGGTGGCCGCCGTCGGGCGCACGCTCGCGGCGGCGAAGGAGGACGGCGTCAACGCCCGCGCGGTCGACGTCGAGACGTCGGGGACGGCGGGTGCAAGCTTCCACGGGCGCAACACGGCGGGGACGACCCGGATCGTGGTCGACGAGGATCGCCGGGTGATCGTAGGTGCGACCTTCGTCGGGGTCGAGACGGGAGAGTGGCTTCATGCGGCGACGGTCGCGGTCGTCGGGGAGGTCCCCCTGGACGAGCTCTGGCACGCGGTTCCCGCCTATCCCACGCGCAGCGAGGTGTGGCTTAAGCTGATGGAGGCGTACGGGCTGTAGAGGGGCGGTCGCCCCTCATAGGGTGAGGCCGCGCTTCAGCTCGGTGAGGAACGACTTCGGGAATCCGGGAATCTGGTCGAGCTCGTCGAGCGACTTGAGGCCGCCGACGCGGTCGCGATAGGCGAGCACGCGGCCGGTCTGGGTCACCGAGAGGCGGAGACGGCGCAGGTCCTCGTAGGTCGCCTGGTTGATGTTGAGGGGCGCTCCCTCGCTCACCAACGGCATCTCGGCCTCTCCGAGGTCCTCCGGCTCCGCTGGGACCGCGGGCTGCGGCGGCTGGGGGATCCACGC
>DASQCL010000192.1:0-5676 GCA_035634715.1 Solirubrobacterales bacterium | reverse complement strand
GCTTGACGAAGCCGACGAGCCGGGCCGCGTCGGCCTCCAGCTCGCTCCATGCGCCGTCGAACTCGAGGGTGGCGAGGGCGCCGGTGGGGTACTTGTCGGCGAGCTCCGCCAGCTCCGGCCCGCCGTTGGCGAGGTCGAGGGCGAGCCGTTCCATCGACGGGTTGTGCCCGATCAGCATCACCGATGGCACGGCATCGCCGACTCGCTGCAGGCGCCCGAGCAGCCCCGCGGCCGAGGCCTCGTACAGCTCGGACTCGATGCGGACCTCGGGCGACCCGCCGAGGCCCGGGGCGACGCCGTCGAGCGTCTGCATGGCGCGGATGGCCGACGAGCACAGGACCAGCGCAGGGTCGATCCGGTGCTCTCGCATGTACGCGGCCATCGCCTTCGACTCACGCCTCCCGCGACCGGCGAGCGGCCGCTCGTGGTCCGGGAGGCTCGAGTCCTTCCGGCTCGACTTGGCGTGACGCAGCAGAAACAGGCGCTTCATGGCGATGATGCTCGCGACGATGGCTCCGACCGACCGATCGCGAGGCCGCGGGAAGCCTACGCCGGTTCTGCTCGCGCCGGATTCGTTCAAGGGAACGTTCAGCGCGCCCGAGATCGCGGCGGCCCTTGCGGGTCCGCTCGAGCAAGGCGGGCACGCCGTGGATCGATGCCCGCTCGCGGACGGCGGCGAGGGCACCGCCGACGCACTGCGCGGGGCGCTGGGCGGGCGGCGTGTGGATGCCGAGGCCCACGATCCGCTCGGGCGCCCGATCGGGTCCTCCTTCGTGCTCCTCAGCGACGGCTCGGCCGTGGTCGACACGGCGGCGGCGAGCGGGCTCGCGTTGATCCGCCCGGACGAGCGGGATCCCGAGGGTGCGTCCACGAGGGGCACGGGTGAGATGATCGTCGCGGCGGCGGGCCGCGCGCCACTGATTCTCGTGGGCATCGGCGGGAGCGCCACGACCGACGGCGGCGCCGGGGCGCTGGACGCGATCGCCGCGGCGGGCGGGCTCGGGGAGGCCCGAATCGTCTGCCTCTGCGACGTCCGCACCTCGTGGGAGTCGGCCGCCGAGACGTTCGGGCCGCAGAAGGGCGCCGACAGGGAGGCGGTCGCCCGGCTCGAGCGGCGGCTGGACGAGCTCGCCACGACCCTGCCGCGCGATCCGCGGGGGGTCCCGATGAGCGGCGGAGCCGGCGGCCTCGCTGGCGCGCTGTGGGCGGCGTGTGGGGCGGAGCTCGCGGAGGGCGCCGCGTTCGTCCTCCAGACCGTGGGCTTCGACGAGCGCCTCGGGCGCGCGGGCGCAGTGGTGACGGGCGAGGGGCGGCTCGACGCGACAACGCTCGCGGGCAAGGTCGTCAACGAGGTGTCGCGCCGAGCGCACGACGCCGGAGTGCCCGTCCACGCGGTCGTGGGGCAGGATGGGACGACATCGGCGGACCGCCGCGCGCTCGGCCTCGCCTCGATCCGAGAGGCGTCGACGGCCGCCGAGCTCGCGGATGCGGCGGCGGAGCTCGGGCGCGAGCTCGGCGGCGGTTAGATTGAACTCATGCCGGACGATGGGGACCGGACGCCTACGCTTTACGAATGGGCCGGGGGAGGCGAGGCGATCGAGCGCCTGATCAACTCCTTCTACGACCGGGTGGAGGCGGACGACCTGATCTCACCGTTCTTCCCCGGCGGCGTCAGCGCGGAGCACCGGGACCACGTCGTCGCCTGGTGGTCCGAGGTGTTCGGCGGGCCTGACCGGTACACGCGCGAGCTCGGCGGCTACGAGAACATGCTCGCCAGGCACCGCGGCCTGGGGATCGCGCCGCAACAGCGCGCCCGGTTCGTCTCGCTGATGAGCCTGGCCGCCGATGACGCCGGCCTCCCCGAGGACCCGGAGTTCCGCTCGGCGCTCATGGCGTACCTGGAGTGGGGGACGCGCCTCGCGATGCACAACTCGCAGCCGGGCGCGGCCGTTGCCCCGCACGCGCCCGTCCCGAGGTGGGGCTGGGGCGAGGCGCCGCCGTTCGAGGGCTAGGCGCCCTCGGCCTGCGCTTCCGGCGGCAGCGTCTCGAGCTCCAACCGGAGGATCTCCACAAGCTCGCTCTCTGGGATCTCGTCCTCGAGCATGGCCAGCGACTTGCGGTAGCGCTCGCGCTTGATCGCGACGGCGTCGCCGCCGACGCCCCGGTCCATCATCAGGCGGAGCTCACGTACCTTCGAGATCTTGTCGGCGGCGTACACGGCCTGGGCAGGGACGCCGGCCTGGCGCACACGCTCGCGGACATCGTCCTTCTGCGCCTCGGTGTCGGCGATTGACGGGTCGTCGCTCACGGTCGCCACGAGCTCGGCGATCTCGGGGCCGAACTGCTCCTCCAGGTCGGACCGCTTGGCCTCGGTGTCCTCGAGAACGTCGTGCAGGACACCGGCCGCAATGACGTGGTCCGGGTATCCCGAGCGCTCCAGGATCGCGCCCGCCTCGATGGGATGGAGAACGAACGGAGCCTCGTCCGCGCGGCGCCGTTGGCCCGCGTGGCGCTCGCTGGCGAACTCGATCGCGGCCTGCGTCAGCGGCAGGTCATCGTCGAAGCCGAGGCTCTCCGGATGGGGGGTTTCCTCCGCGGCCATGCGCGTCAGTGTGGCGCGATTCGCCGCAAGCCGGTGACCGGGGCGTGAACTCTCTCGAGGAGCGCCAGTCGGGTCGCGTTGGCGTGATTGCGTCGGTTCTAGTCTTCGAGCGCGTCCCGGATCCGCTGCTCGCGCGCACTGACGGCGGTATCCGCGGAGCCCGGCCTCGATTCGGTCGCCCCACCCGACTGCTTGACGTAGTCGTAGAGGCGGTCGGCGTGCTCGCCGAAGAGCGCCATGACGTGGAACTTGATGCCGCCAAAGGTCAGCGCCTTCTGTCCCTGGTAGAGCTCGGCCTTGTCGAGGGGCGCCTTCAGGACCACGTCCCCAACGTCGAGCAGACGGCCTCCGGACAGCTTCATCGCGTACAGGTTGCGGTCGGTGGCGACGAGGACGTGCGGTCCGGCACTGACCTCGGAGCGGTAGAAGATCCCAAGCTCCGAGCTCACGAGCCCGGAGGTCGCCACGGCGCTCGCATTCGCAGCCGCCGACTGCCCGGTCTGGGTCTGGACGAGCTCACGAATCGACTCGCCGTCCTCGAGGTTCGCCATCGCCCCGGCGCTGAGCTTCTCGACCCGCTTCTTCCTCCCACCGAACATCACGCTCATTGTAGGTCTGCGGTACTGCGGGCCCGTGCGTAGCACCGGCGGTCGCGCTCAGTCGACGAGACGCCGTTCCACTGCCCAGCGGCTCAGCTCGTGGCGGTTGGAGAGCTGGAGCTTTCGCAGGACTGCGCTCACATGCGCCTCGACGGTCTTGTGGGAGATGCTGAGGCGAAGCGCGATTTCCTTGTACTGGTAGCCGCGGGCGATCAGGCGCAGGACCTCGCGCTCGCGAAGCGTCAGCCGGTCCAGCTCCGGATCCACCTCGGCCTCCGGGATCTCGCCCTGGAAGGCATCGAGCACGAAGCCGGCCAGCCGCGGTGAGAAGACAGCATCGTCGTCGCGGACCCGCCGGATGGCGTCGGCGAGCTCCTCGCCCGAGATCGACTTGGTGACATAGCCGCGGGCGCCGGCGCGGATCACGGCGATCACGTCCTCCGCCGCATCCGAGACGGACAGGGCCAGAAATCGCTGCGTGGGCCGCTTCTGCGCCACCTGGCGGATCACCTCGACTCCGCCGCCGCCGGGCATGTGGACGTCCAGCAGGACGACATCGGGGCGCTCGCGCAACGTGGCGCTCGCCGCCTCCTCGACGTTGCCCGCCTCGGCGCGGATGTCTACGAGTCCCTCGAGCTCGGCGCGCACGCCCGCTCGGAACAGCTCGTGGTCGTCCACCAGCACGACGGTTGGCAGTCCGGCGGTCACGTCGGCTCCCTTGTAGCGGCGTCGCTGCGGGCGATCGCGATCGCCACCTCGGTGCCCCCTCCGGGGCTGGAGCGGATATCGGCGCGCCCTCCGGCCCGCTCCATCCTGCCGACGATCGACTCTCGGACGCCGCGACGGTCCGAAGGGACAGTGCCGGGGTCGAAGCCTGAGCCGCGGTCACGCACGAAGAGCGCGATTCCCGCGTCGTCGATTTCCGCGTAGACCCGGATCGGCCCGGAATCGCCGGAGTGCCTGGCGGCGTTGAGGAGCGCCTCGCGCGCGGCGCCGAGCACCGCGTCCGCGCGCGTGTCGAGCCCGCAATCCCCGACGACTATCGATTCGATCGCGACCCGGTGGTCGTCCTCGATGGCTTCGGCAGCCGAGCGGAGCTCGGACGCGAGACTCCGCTCGCCGTTGTCGCTCCGGCCGCCGCCGGCGAGCCAGTCGCGGAGCTCCCGCTCCTGCCTGCGGGCGAGCGACGCGACCTCACGCGGGTCATCCGCCCGCTTCTGCATCAGGGTGAGCGTCTGGAGCACCGAGTCGTGGAGATGGGCCGCCACCTCCGCACGCTCCTCCGAGCGAATCCGCTTCGCCCGCTCGGCCGCGAGGTTCCTGCCGAACCGCCAGAGGAACGGGGCCAGGATCAAGCCGAGCGCGACGATCACGACGACCGCCGTGAGCGCGGCGTCGCGAACTCCGCCGAGGACATGGTTGGACGAGAGGAACAGCAGCGCGGCGCCGACGACCAGCAGCACGCCGAAGGCACCGCTGTACTCCTCCGCCAGCTTCGACCCCGCGCGGCGCGGCCGTGCCTCCGGGCTGGGCCGCGGCGGTTCGACGTGGGGAGCCTGCCCGTCGGCCGGCAGGGCGGCGCGGCGAGGGGACCGGACCCAGAGGAGTGCTACGCCGAATGCCGCCAGCGCGAGCGGCCAGGCGATGGCGTCGCTCCACCAGATGCCCAGCTGCCGGAACGCGAGCAGCGCAGAGAGTGTGAGCAGCCCGGCACCGACCGCCACGCGCCAGTCGCCACGGACCCGTGCCACCCGGCTGAACCGAGCCACCGGCGCCGAGCCGCCCTCCGCCGCCGGGAGCGCCGCCCAGGCGACCAGGTAGGCGAGCAGAAGGAGCCCCCCGGTCGCGACGGCGGCGATCACGAAGGCGATTCGCAGTACGAGCGGGTCCACTCCGACCCGGTCTCCCAGCCCCGCCAGGACACCCGCGACCCACCCGTTTCGGGTGTCACGCGTCATGGCTGTCTCAGTCTCACTCGGGATTCTTCCCCCCGCTGCCGCCCAGGAGCCCGCTGAGCATGAAGATCGCGCCGACCGCGCCGGTAAGCACGACCGCCATCCACCCGAGGGAGAGGTGGAGTCCGCCCGCCGAGTCGACCAACAGCAGCGCGCCGAGGGCGGCGATCACCGCCCCCGACGCGAGCGACACCGGGTCGACCTTCACTTCGCGGCGCACGCCCTCGCCTCCGCCGCGCGCTGCGGTGCCGTGTCGACGTGCAGTGGCCCGGGGCCGTAGCCCGGCGTGTTGATGTCCGCGTTGTCGCTGTTGATCACTCGGAGCTGACCCATGTCGACCCTCGAGTCCAGCACCAGGCGCGGCGTGGCCGACGCCCCGGTGCCGACGGAGTGGTTCACGTCGCCGCCGGAGTTCACGTCACCGGCGACCTCGCTCTCGCCGGCTCCGACGTGCGTGGTCGCTACCACGCAGACCCGCTTTGGCACGAATACGTTCGACTGGCCGGCGCCGAGCGAGGTC
>DASQCL010000191.1:0-5061 GCA_035634715.1 Solirubrobacterales bacterium | reverse complement strand
AGGGCGCTCGCGACGTCGTCGAGCTCGACGCTGACGGCGCGCACCTGCTCCGCCACCGAATCGAGCTCCGGATCGATCGCCTCCACCGCGGCAAGCTCGCTCTCCGCCCCTCCAACCGCGCCGCGCGCCCCGCCGTCGTCCTCCACCCCGGCGATCGCCGCCAGGGCCGTGGCCGCCGCGGTGCGGAGCCGCTCCGCGTGGCGGAGACGATCGCGCTCCGCGGTCAGCTCGTCCTCCTCATCCGGGTTCGGGGCGGCCGCCTCGATCTCGGCGAGCTCGAACCGGAGCAGGTCGAGGTCCCGCTCGCGATCCCCCTCGCGGTCGCGAAGCTCGGCGAGCTCGCGGCTGATCGAGCCCACCTCCAGATGAGCTTCGCGGTACCGCGCCCGTCGGTCGAGGTGCTCGGCGCCTGCGAAGCCGTCGAGGATCTCTAGCTGGGCCGAGGAGAGGACCAGCTTGCGATGCTCGTGCTGTCCGTAGAAGGCGAGGAGGCGCGAGCCCAGCGCCCGCAGGTCGGCGGCCGAGGCGCTTCGGCCCTGAACGAACGCACTGGTCCGCCCTGAGGCGCCGATCCGGCGGCCGAGGACGATCTCGTCGGCGCCCTCGGGCATCCGCTCGGCGAGCTCGGCCAGCTCCTCGTCGGCGAACAGCTCGGGGGGAAGTGCGAAGACGCCCTCCACGTAGGCCTCCTCGGCTCCCGGCCTCACGATCTGGGGGCGCGCCTTCCCGCCCATCAGCAGGTCGAGCGAGTGCGCGAGCACGGTCTTGCCGGCCCCCGTCTCCCCCGTGATGGCGTTCAGGCCGTCGGCGAAGCGGAGCTCGGCGCGCTCGATCAGGAGCAGATTCTCGATCCGCAGCTCGAGGAGCATCCCGGTGCTTCTAGCAGCGGCCCGGGACGGATTCGTCCCGGACGGGGCGGGCGCTAGGCGGCCGCGGGCTCGGCGGCGGGCGCCTCGCCGTCGGGCGCCACCACGAAGTCGCTGCTACGCACGAGCGCGAATCCGGCCACGGCCCCGATGAGGGCAATGATCGCCCCGATCAGCAGGATCTCGTTGAAGCCGCTGATGAAGGCCTGATTGGCGGCAGTCGTGAGCTTGGCCTGCTGGCTGGCGGGCACCTGCTGCACAGCCGAATGGATCGCCCCGGACGAAACCGCGTCGGCGAAGCTCGCGGGCGCCTTCGGCGCCAGCTCGGCGAGCTTCGAGCTGACCTGGGATTGGAACACCGCGCCGAGCGCGGCGACGCCGGTCGCGATACCCACCTGCCGGAACGTGTTGTTGATGCCGGACGCCATGCCGGCCTTCTGCGGGGGCACAACACCGATCGCCGTCTGGGCAATCCCCGGGTTCACCATGCCGATGCCCGCGCCGGCAAACAGGAAGCCGGCGAGCAGGGTCGTCCAGGTGTCCCCAAGCTCCACCCCGTGCATCAGAAGCAGGGCGATGCCGACGAACGTGAGGCCCACGCCGAGCAGGGCGCGGATCGGAATCCGCGACGACAGCTTGCCTGCGACCGGGGCCACGAAGAACGACAGCAGGGTGAGCGGCAAGAAGATCAGGCCGGCCGAGAGCGGCGAGTGGCCAAGGACGTCCTGCACGTAGAGCGTGATGTAGAGGAATAAAGAGAACATCGAGGCCGACAGGGCGAAGGCGACAATCGAGACCCCGGCGAAGGCCGGCTTTCGGAACAGCGACAGGTCGAGCATCGCGTTGCGGCTCCTCATCTGGATGCCGACGAAGGCGAGCAGCAACACGACGGCGGCGATCAGCGAGGCGAGGATCTGAGGACTGGACCAGCCCTCGGCGTTGCCGCGGATCAGCCCGAAGATCAGACCGAAGAGGCCGAGCGAGAAGGTCGCCAGGCCCGCCCAGTCGATCGGCGACGGGTCGGGCGCCTTCAGGTTGGCGAGCTTGGTCACCGTCAACAGGATCGCCGCTGCGCCGATCGGGACGTTGACGAAGAAGATCCACTCCCAGCCGAGGCCCTCGGTCAGCGCCCCGCCGACGAGCGGGCCGATTGCAACGGCGCCGCCGATGGTCGCACCCCAGGCGCCGATCGCGGTCCCGCGCTCCTTGCCCTGGAACTCCTGGGCGATCAGTGCGAGCGACGTGGCGAACATCGCCGCCCCGCCTATTCCCTGAAGCCCGCGGGCGAGGTTCAACGCCGTCGCGTTCGGCGAGATGCCGCACAGGAACGAGGCGATGGTGAAGATCAGGAACCCCACAGCGAACACCCGGCGGCGGCCGATGCGGTCAGCGAGCGAGCCGGCCGTGAGGAGGAACGCCGCGAGCGTCAGCGAGTAAGCGTCGACGACCCACTGCAAGCTCGAGAGGCTCGCGCCGAGGCTCTTCTGGATGTCAGGGAGGGCGACGTTGACGACGGTGATGTCGAGCAGCAACATGAACGTCGCCACGCACACCGCCAGAAGAGTCCACCACTTCCGCGCCATCCACCTTCGAGGTTAGCTAAGGCCCAGCTAGTGAGCCAGGCGACCGAACTTCTCGCGGATGCGCCGGTAGAAGGTCGAGCCCGGGAGCTGCGCGAGCGTGCCCATGGCGCGGTGGAAGGAGACCTCCATCTCGGCACCGCTCGCCAGCTGGCCGACCGGCTCGCCGTCCAGCACGACGTCCACAGCCTCCCGCCCAGCCTGGTTGACGACGCACAGGACGTCGCTCGGCGCGACGACCAGCGGACGCGCGGTGATTGTGTGCGGGGCGATGAAGCTGACCACATACCCCTCCACTCCCCAGGCCAGGATCGGGCCCTGGTTGGCGAGGTTGTAGCCGGTCGAGCCGGCGGGAGTGGCGGCGACGAGCCCATCGCACCGCACGTGTCCGACCTCCTGCCCGCCGAGCCGGTAGGACAGCTCGGCGACGCGCCCGTGCGGCGGCCGGATGAACGACACGTCGTTGAGGGCAATGGGGCGGTCAGTGTCGACGTCCACCGTCAATCCGGGAAGGCTCACCGTCTCGAAGTCGCCGGCCAGGGCGCGCTCGAGACCCGGCACGAGTTCGTCGCGCTCAACCGCCGCCAGGAACCCCACGGTCCCGAAGTTGACAGCGAACACCGGCACGCCGGTTCCGGCGTAGACACGAAGGGCGTGGAGGATCGTGCCGTCCCCGCCGAGGACCACGCACAGGTCGGGCTTCTCGGGAACTTCCGCGGCCTGCCCGCAGCCACCGGCGTCGTCGCCGTGCTTCTCCCGTTCCTCCGGCGGGGCGATGACCGTCGCGCCGTGTTTGGTCGCGATCTCCACGGTCTCGCGGAGCGCGGGCGCCGTCTGCTCCGGGTGCGTGTGGGTGAATAGCGCGATCGTCTTGACCGCGGCCCGTGTCGTCACGTCCGCGCTCACGCCTCCACCTCTGCGACGGCCGCCTCGACGTCGTCGATCCCGCCCCCGCCGGCGGTCAGGCGGATGAAGGTCTCCAGGTTGCCCTTCGGCCCGGGCAGTCCGGACGGCGCGAAGCCGGCGATGGCGAGCCCAGCGTCGCGGGCCGCGTTCGCGACGGCCAGCAGGGCCTCGCGGCGCTCCTCCGGCTCTCGCACCACCCCGCCCCGGACACGGCCGCGCCCGAGCTCGAACTGGGGCTTGACCATCGCGAGGATCTCTCCCCCATCGACCAGGCACGCCGCGACGGGCGGGAGGACCTTGGTCAGCGAGACGAACGACACGTCGACCGTCGCAAGATCGGGCACGTACGGAAGCTGGTTCGCCTCCAGGTGCCGGGCATTGGTGCGCTCGAGGACCTCGACGCGTGGGTCGTTGCGGAGCGTCCAGTCCAGCTGCCCGAACCCGACGTCGACAGCGATCACCCGCTCGGCGCCCCGTCGCAGGAGGCAGTCGGTGAAGCCGCCCGTCGAGGACCCGACGTCCAGGCACGAGAGCCCGTTCACGTCGATGCCGAGGTCGTCGAGGGCATGCTCGAGCTTGAGGCCGCCGCGGGAGACGTACCGCCGCTCGCCATCGACGAGGAGCTCCACGTCATCACTCACGAGCTGCCCGGGCTTACTCGCCCGCGGCCCGTCACGCCCGATCCTGACCCTCCCAGCACGCACGGATTCCGCCGCGCTCGTCCGCGACCCGGCGAGCCCTCGCTCAGCGAGGAGCGTGTCGATCCGGCGCCGCTCCATGGGCCGCCAACGGTACATGGCGGACCGTGCAGCCGCGGGCGATGACTTGTGGGCGAGATCCGGGCGTGTGTGATTGCAATCACAGACAGATCGCACATACGTTCGTAATCTCCTCAGCAGTATGAGTGGCACTCGAACGACGATCCCCTTCGGCGCACACGCCGCGATCGAGACGGTCGCGGCACCAGCTGTGATGGCGGCACCGTTCCTCTTCGGATTCGGCCAGGCTGCCAGCGTCATTGCGTTCGCGTTCGGGGCGATGCTGCTCGGGCTAGCGTTCCAGGCCGTCGGTCCCCGGCGGAGCGTCCCCGTCTCCGCTCACGCGGGCTTCGACTACATGCTCGCGGCCTTCGCGACCCTCGGCGGCTTCGCCGTGGGGCTCGGGACCGGCGAATGGAACGCAGCAACATTCTTGGTCGGCGTTGGCGCCGTCCTAGTGGCGTTGACCGCTTCAACGCGGTTCAGCGTCCCGGCTGGCGCCTAAGGATGCCGACACCCCTCACATAGACACATACATATATCTCTCCTCCCTGTACCCCTGAGACGGCCCGCTTCGGCGGGTCGTCTCTTTTGGGGCTTGAACAAGCGGTGCTCGGGGTGAGCGCGGCGGGTCAGGTGGCCGGTTCCGGGTCCAGTTCCCCAGTCAGTTCCCCAGCCCTCGAAGCCGCTGGGCTGCGGGAGTAGCGGCGTCACCGACTTGACCCTCCGAGCTTCCCGTGAGAGGGTCGCCTGACACGGGAGGTAACGATCCGCTTCAAGCCCCGCTCCATCTACGACGTTCTTGCCGTCGTCAGCTTCTTCTTGGTAGTCGGAGGGGGTACTGCGCTCGCGTCCTACGTCGTTTCCTCGAACAGCCAGATCGGCCGGGGCACCGTCTCCGGGCACGAGCCGCCCGGCGGCAAGCACGCCAACATCATCAAGGAGTCGGTG
>DASQCL010000190.1:0-2775 GCA_035634715.1 Solirubrobacterales bacterium | reverse complement strand
CACCTTTCACCGGCACGGTGAGCCGCTGGCGGAGGCTTTCATGGTCCGGACCAAACACGACCACTGGCACATGTGGCACCGAGGGCACGTCCGGGCCAAGGGACGCGAGGTGACGTCGATGGGTCACACGCATCCACCGATCCGGATCAGGCTGTCACACCCGGTGAATCGCTGCGGACACCGCGTCTTCTCGCGAGCGCACTTCTTCTTCCCCAAGGTGGGGCACGGAAGCACGATGCGCCTCGACGCCTGCGCCTAGGAGAGCGGTTCGGTCTCGTGGCTCCCGCGTATGAACATCTCGATCAAGGTCACGACCAACGTCGACGCGTCGAAGATCGACTCGGTAGCCCTGGCCCGCAATCCTCATCGCGTTCATGGCCCCGGGGCCTCCCGATGCCTCCACTTGGTGCCGACAACCGAGGCATGTCGGCACCAAGTGGAGGTGTTGGGACGCGGGACGGCGGCAAGTGGAGGACTGGGCCGAGGACGGCGCTAGCAGTGCAGCCCGGCTGCCCGCAGGGCCTCGTCGGGCGTGTTGAACCACTCGAAGCGCGTCGCCTTGCCGTCGCGCAGCGTCCAGATGTACCCCTGGCGCCGCTCGACGTCGGCGCCGCTGCCGCGCCCGCGGCCGTGCAGGGTGGCGAGGACGACCACGCGATCGCCGGCGTCGAGCATCTCGTCGATGTCCACCGCCACGCCCTCGAACGTGTCGGCAACCGATTCGGCCGCAGTCCCGAAGGAATCGAGGCCGTGCCGAGTGCCTCGCTCCACCGCATCGGGTGGGTTGACCCACTCGATCTCGGGGTCGAGCAGTCCGGAGGCGACCGGCGAGCCCTCCTTCTCCCACGCGCCGTAGATGTGGCGCACCGCTTCCACGTTGTCGAATGACATCGGCGGGAGTATCCCGCGCCGCGGCGGCGAGCGCTCAATTCGGGACCACTCGAGAGTCCCTACGATCGAGACGATGGCCTATGCACCCACCACCCGGCACCTGCTCCGTGCCAAGGACCTCGCCGACGCCCGGTACTTCGAGCCCTTGGACGTGGGCGACATGGCGCGAGCCGCAGGCCTGTCGCGAGCTCATTTCAGCCGCGAGTTCCGGCGCGCGTTCGGCGAGCCGCCTCACACCTATCTGCTGACCCGGCGCCTCGAGCGGGCGGCGGCGCTGCTGCGGAACACCGATCGCTCGGTCACCGACATCTGCCTCTCGGTCGGGCTGCAGAGCCTCGGCTCGTTCATCACGAGCTTCACCCGCACCTACGGCGTCTCCCCCACCGCGTACCGGGCGAAGTTCCCGCCGGCGTCCCACCAGGCACGAGTGCCGCTCTGCCTGCAGCGCTTCCACGGGCGGCCCCAACACCGCACGTTTCGAGAAGACAACGGTGCCGCCCCCGACTAGCGTGGCCGCCGCAACGTTTCACTCGAAAAGGAGGACGCAAATGATGAGGATCGCCAACGCGCAGCTCTGGGTCGACGACCAGGACGAGGCGCTCGAGTTCTACACGCAGAAGGTCGGCATGGAGGTCCGGTCCGACGTCACCCTCCCCGAGATGGGGGACTTCCGGTGGCTCACGGTCGGCCCTCCAGGCCAG
This sequence comes from Solirubrobacterales bacterium, assembly GCA_035634715.1. Taxonomy (GTDB): domain Bacteria; phylum Actinomycetota; class Thermoleophilia; order Solirubrobacterales; family 70-9; genus AC-56. Next base: position 1,183 of record DASQCL010000190.1, on the reverse strand, counting down.
GAGGACGTCGCCATCACCCTGATGGCGATCCCCGGCGAGCCGGTGATGGACTCCGGGACCGCCGATCAGGTCCGAACCCTCATGGCCAAGGGCTTCGCCGGAACTGTCTTCCTGACCACCGACGACGTCCGCTCCGACTACGAGGAGCTGAAGACCCGCGGCGTGGAGTTCACAGAGGAGCCGGAAGAGCGCCCGTACGGAATCGACGCGGGCTTCCGCGACCCGGCGGGCAACTCGTTCCGCCTGACCCAGGTACGCGAGGACCTCGGGATCTGAGAGGGCGCCCGGGCCAGGGGGCTCTCAGTCCCCTGGCTTGGCGTCCTTCGGCGCGTAGCGGTGGTGGATCGCCAGCCGGTTGCCGTCGGGGTCGGAGAAGAAGGTCTGAAAGCAGACTCCCGAGTCGATCACGTCGCCCTGGAACTGGATGCCGCGCGACTCGAGCTCGGCCTTGGCGGCCTCGAAGTCGTCGACGTGGAACTCGATCGGGTGGCTGTGGGGCTTGAACTCGATCCCGAAGGCGTCCGACTGCATCACGGCGATCGTGAGGTTGCCGGTCTCGAACTCACCGGCCGGCATGTTTCCCCACCGCTTGCCGAACGGAAGACCGAGCGTCTCGCCGTAGAACTTCGCGGCGCTCTCGTAGTCCTTCGTCGGCACGGTGATGAAGTCGACGCCGTTCAGCATTGATGTTCCATCGCTCATCGGTGATCTCCCTTTGGTGGCCGAGCCTTGCGGGGGTAGGGTCTCAATACCGGGGGTGAAGTGTCGTGAGGGAACGAAATCCGCGTAGAGGCCCGGTCGCGCTGGCGCTCGCGGCCGTGGCGATCTATGCGATCGCGGCGGCGGGCACCGGCCACGCGGCCGTTCCCAGGTGCAACGGCTTGGACGTGACCGTGGGAGGCGCCACGCAGGGGCCGGACACGCTCGTGGGCACCGCCGGCGACGACGTGATCGCCGGCCTGGGCGGCGACGACACGATCGTCGGCCGCGGCGGCGACGACACCATCTGCGGCGACGCCGGCACCGACAACATGCTCGGCGGCGCAGGCGGCGACACGATCATCGGGCACAACCGCGACCCGAGCAGCGGCCTGCCGCCCACGTTCGAGAAGGGCGACGTGGCGGCACCGGGGCCGGGTGACGATCTCACCGCGGTCCGTGGGCTCGACTACTCGCGGGCCGC